>CAIRSO010000721.1 GCA_903881215.1 uncultured Bacteroidia bacterium | reverse complement strand
CTTTCTATCAAATTATTCCTATCCAATACAATACTGGGGACTAACCTGGAAAGGGAGCAAAAAGGCGCTGATAGAAAGTCTGGTTTATACATCGCCGATTGCAATTATTGCAATCATATTGAAGCTTGTACTGATGAACACTCCATCATCAAGTCTATACGGGCAGGAACTTATTAGCTGGAAATTTTCCCCTTTGGCAATCGTTATCTATACGTTAACCGCATTTGCCCAGGAGTTTATTTGCCGTGGGTTCGTTCAAACAAATGTTGAACAAATGCTCACGGGAAAATACCGGTCAATAATCGCAATTCTAACCACCTCGTTTCTTTTTGGTGTGGTTCATCTCCACTATTCAACTCCGACAATGGTCGTAACTATATTTGGCGGAATATTTTTTGGATGGCTTTATACCCGGCACAGAACCCTGGTCGGCGTTTCCATTGCACACTATGTCCTTGGCATGCTTCTTTTCAACATTGGTATTATCGGATAAAATAGGAATATAAACAGCTTTATTAGACAATTAATATCAGACATACATGCAAAAAATTTACTTACTTATTTTTATTTTAGCATTTATAGTAGCAGGATGCCAGAAAAAGGATAACCTGATTGATGAACTGGATTTTCTCGTCAAATGGGATGGAACTGCTGCTTCTACCTTTGACACTAATATCCAGCCTTATGCTATTTCAACCCCCGCACAGCTGAAACTTTTATCTGACATTGTAAATGGAGTCAATAAAAATCCTCCGACTGGAGCATCCGCTAGTTCCTCTTACCAACTCAGTAAGAGTCTTGACTTAAACAACCTCGATTGGCAGCCAATTGGGACAAAAGATGCTCCCTTCAAAGGTACTTTTGATGGAAATATGCACACAATCAAAGGCGTGTATATCAATTCTGTAGTTGGCTATCAGGGCTTGTTCGGATCCATGGATGGAGGCACAATTAAAAAAATCAATCTGATTGACTGCAACATAACCGCCGGCGAAATTATGATGAACCTTGATTTCAATGGAGGCATTGTGGGATATAATAAAAATGGAAATGTTGAAGAATGTACCTTCTCGGGAACCATCACCAACAATGGCAATGCCGCAGGTGGTATTGTTGGCAAGAGCGAAGGAGCAAATGCCAGGGTAGCATACTGTCAGAACCTGGGAATTTTGATCATGAATAACGGAAACGGAGTTAGAATTGGAGGCATTGTCGGATATAATGTGGGAGGATTGATCGAATACTGCAGCAACTTTGCCTCAATCAAAGGGAGCAGTCGCTATACAGGCGGTATCGTCGGACAAAGTTGGAATGGAACCGTAAAAAATTGCGGTAATCATGCAGATGTACAAGGCACTACATTAATTGGAGGGGTTGCGGGGGTCAATATGACTAATGTAATTTCTAACTGCTACAACACAGGTAATCTGAATGGCTATACCGACAAGGAATATGGAGAGAGCTACGGCAGAGGTATGGGAGGTGTTGTTGGTGCCAACGATGGTACTTTGACCAACTGTTACAACACCGGAAGCATCAAAACGCCAGCAGGAGAAAAAGGGTATGACATAGGCGGAGTTGCTGGAACCTACAAGGTTGGCAATAATATACAAAATTGCTACTACCTCAAGGGTTGTGCCAAAGATGGCCTTGCGGCAACCCAAAATGGATTCGGCTCAGCTACAATAAGCAACATAGTTGCTGATACTGATGGTTTTACCAATGCCATTAATGAAGTGCAGGGCAAAGCTTCACCGGCAAATTCCGGAACCAATATCGGGAAGTTATCCTACAATATGCATGCAGCACTGCTCGATTGCCTGAATGCATGGCAAACCGATAACAAAACGGGTTATTCCAGCTGGACTCTCAACGGCAGTAAAACGGGATATCCGGTGCTTGTAGGAAAGTAATTGATGTCAAAATTCTTAAGTTAAAAAATCATTGTTCATTTAAAAAGAACAATGATTACTCGCCTTTCAACACCATGGCAAGGATATTTCTGCCATGGTCATATTTGTAATCCACGCTTTTGCATCTTCCCCTGATCAGCTTTAATCCGATATGGGTGTCGGCTAACTTTTGGGTTAATGGATTCATGGGCGCCCCAGTGCTTTCGCAAATCAGCTCAAGACTACCATCCTTTTCTGAATAGGAAAGGTTCATATCAATATCAGAAAAATCTGATTGAAGTAAAAGAGCCTCCTCTTCGATATGCAGCACATAACCGCTTACCTTTTTCGGTATCATGTGCTTATCGCAGAACAATTCCATCTCCGCCTGAAGGGCATATAAATCGTAGTTGATGTTCGAAATATGTTGCTGGCAACAGCGGATCCTGTGGATAAAAGCCTTTGTTTTTTCCCGCAGCGGTTTTTCAAATATCTGCTCCGGAGGACCTTCTTCGTAAATCACACCTTCGTCCATGTAAAAAACGCGGCTCGAGATATTGCGGGCAAACTCCATCTCATGTGTCACAATAATCATCGTCATGCCTTCTCTTACCAGTCGGCGGATGACCGACAAAACTTCACTCACCATGGTTGGATCAAGAGCAGAAGTGGGTTCATCGAAGAGCATGATTTCCGGCTCCATGGCCAGGCACCGTGCAATGGCAACCCTTTGTTTCTGTCCGCCGGAGAGCTCATCAGGGAAACTGTTTGCTTTTTCGGCCAACCCTACAAGCTTGAGAAGCTCAAGGGCTTTCGTGTTCATCTCAGACTTCTTCTTTCCAAGTAGTTTAACCGGTCCTATGGTCAGGTTGTCGAGGATGGAGAGATGCGCATAAAGGTTAAAGGACTGAAAGACCATTCCCATCTTCTGCCGAATCTTTGGAACATCTGTTTTTTTATCCAGCAGAGGAATTCCATCAATCAGGATTGTTCCGCCGGTAGGTGCCTCCAGCAGGTTCAGGCAACGAAGAAAAGTACTTTTACCGGTACCTGAAGGACCAATTATTGAAATGACTTCACCTTTTTGAATAACGGCATTGACATCTTTCAGGACGACCAGATCGCCATAATGCTTGGATAGATTTCTTATTGTAATCATTGTTTTACCTCTATTGCTTTTTGAATTCTATTTCTTTTCGGATCGACTGAAACTTCGACATAACCCAGGGCCCAGGTCAACAGCCAGGAAATAATTAAATAAAGCACTGCGGCTATCAGAAGCGGGAAGAAAGCATCGAAAGTGCGGCTGCGGATAATGTCACTTGCTTTGGTAAGATCCTGCACAGCGATGTATCCCACGATAGAGGTCATCTTTACCAATGAAATAAATTCTCCTTTGTAAACAGGAAGAACCTGTCGCATTGCCTGAGGCATGATGATGTAAATGAATGTTTGAATCTTGGTGAACCCCCCGGCAATACCAGCCTCATGCTGTCCTTTTTCAACACTTTCTATGGAGGTTCTGAACATCTCAGAAACATAGGCAGCGAAGTTAAGTCCGAAGGCAAACATGGCAACCAACAGCGGACTGATGTTGACTGAAGCAAAGACTACATAGTATATTATCATCAACAAGACAAGTACAGGTGTACCACGCAAAAGAGAGATATATACTCCTGCTGCGGCAGAAACGATTTTTCGTTTCGACATCCGCATAAAGCAAACCAGTCCACCTAAAATTGTTCCTATCAACGCGGCAAAAATAGAGATGAGCATTGTAGCTTTCAGTCCTTCGACAATAAGCAGATACCTCTTCTCGAGAATAAGATTGCTGTAAAAGCTGTCTGAAAATTTCGCCAGAAATGATAACTCAACATTCTTTGCCTTTTCCTGAAAAGAATTTGTGAGGTTCTTCTTCAAAGCAATCACGCTGATACCGGACTCATAGTAGGGATCTGAAAAGTTGACCTGCTTTCTCCGTTCCTCCGTAATCATCATGGAGCAGGTGATGAGATCAATTTTATTTGTCAGGAGCGAGGCCAGCATACTGCCAAACTGCAAATCGACCGGGACGAACTCTTTGCCAATACTAGCCGCAAACCGAGTGGAGAGTTCAATATCAAAACCTGCCAGATTGCCGTCTTTCATAAAGGAAAAGGGCATTCCGATGTCACTCACAATGCCAACTTTAAGTATACCGTTGACATTATTTTTTGGCATTACCGGCATCACTGGCACACCGTCTGCCATCCATCGACTGACCATCTCGTTGTAAATGCCATTCGATTTTATCTCCTTTAAGAATGAATTGAACTGATTTCTAAGTGGTTCATTTTGCTTACTGATGCCTGCTGCAATAGGAACGGTAAAGATATCTTTGGCAAGAAGGTCCAGCTCTTTGTTCCGGCTAAAAACCTCTTTCAACGCCGTCTGGTCAAAAAATGCCACATCAATTTTCTCGGTTTTCAAGGCCATCAACTTGTCAGAGACATTTTGATACTCCAATATTTTAGCTTGCGGATATTTTTTGGTAGCATAGACACCATGGATTGAGCCCAACAAAACACCTATTCGCTTATCTTTGATGTCATCAATTCCCTTGAGTTTACCTGCTGAAGTAACACTCTCTGCTTTGGTTTTGCTCCTTACTGCTGCTGCAATTCCGCTGGGATAATAGCTTTCAGAGAACAATACTTTCTTTGCCCTTTCCTCAGTGATGGATAATCCGGCACCTACCATATCCACCTTGCCGGATATAAGTGCCGGAAGCAGTGCTCCAAATTCCATGTCAATTACTTCAATGCGCTTCCCTAGTTTCTTAGCCACATAAGTCGCAAACTCAACATCAAATCCAACTATCTTTTGATTGCCATCAATAAACGACATGGGTTCTGTCACAGCAGCGGTTCCAAATTTCAGAACACCATTTGAACCTGTTAGTTCTAGCCCAGGCATAGTTGCAGGATTTCCTTTCTCAGGAAACCAGCGTTTCTGCATGTCATCGTAGATACCATTGGATTTCAACTCTGCCAGAGTCCCATCCATCGCCGCCTTCAGGTCGTTGCTTTCCAACTTTACTGCAAAACCATACTTGTCATCAACTAATAATTCGGATAATACTGTAATTCCCTCATTCTTGGCTGCAATATTTTGAAGAACCGGTTTGTCGTAAATAGCAGCATCGGCTTTCCCTTCTTTGACAGCAATGGCGCAATCAAGAACACTGTTAAAGTATTTCAATTGTGCATCCGGGAACCGTTTCAGCACAAACTTAT
>CAIRSO010000720.1 GCA_903881215.1 uncultured Bacteroidia bacterium | reverse complement strand
TGAATTTTGGACATTTTAAGATCCCATAACCAAAATTTTTTGCCAAATTGAATTTTCCAATTTTTGACAAACGAAGCGATACCAGGATTGTGAGGTAGAGAATAATAAAAGATGCATAGCCAAATCCTTTGTTGAAGAACCAGTTCGCAAGTATGGCCCCCCATTTACCCCCGGCATTCTCAATTTTAATGTTTGGATTAGTCAGAAGTTCTTTAATGGAAATATCCATATGACTTAAATCAGCTCCATCAAGTAATAGAAAAGAGATGATGGCCAAAAACAAATAAAGGGAAAAGAAAAAAATTGGGATAGCAATGATGTATCTGAACTTCTGCCATCGTGTAAATTTGGAGCCTTTGGCGCCGCCACTATTTCTAGCTGATACTGTTTTTTGCTGATTATCAACCTTTTGCTGAACCATTATCCGGATTTTATGAAAAGTCAAATTTAGGATTAAAACCAAACAAAGTTATAGAAAATTGGCAAATATCTGAACAAGGCCTTTCATCACTATTCTTAAAAGGGTTGTGCAAAACAATTCAGGGGTATTTAAATTTTTACAATAAATATCCATTTATACCTATCTCCTCTTGAAGGATCGCTGATTCCAAATCTTCAGTCATTTAAAAAAAATTTATCATGAATTACATCTAGAAATATTTTCAATCATCAGTGTTGTGATTTTAGAATATTTATAGTTTTGTGATTGATCCCCAATACAGCTCATGACCATAATTTTCTAATTTCATAAACAAAATTACAATGAAAAATATTCCTGTTATCTGCATTCATGAAACGACTTTAGCAGAAGCCTATGAAGCCGCGATCAGAGCTGTTTACGAAAATGGCACTCCTTTTAAGACGCAGTATGATAGGCCTGAGGATCCAGAGAGTATGGATTGTACCATAAATATTACCATTGAAGAACCTGAAACAGACCCAATGATCCATATGGCATTTCCAGGAGGAATTGAAGAGCTGAAGGAATATGTCATGGAACTCAAAGGTTTTAAGGATCACTGGACCAAGAACATGAATGTCGAAAGTGACAAACGATGGGAATACACCTATCATTCCAGACTTAAGAATTATGGAGTCTGGAAGGAACTTCTTGATGGGAAGTCACAGGAGGCTGGTAAGATAAAAGTTGATCAAATTGAATCCGTCATTAATAAATTGGCGAAACAGCCATTTACCCGTCACGCTCAAATGATTACCTGGATGCCTAACATTGACAACGACTGTTTTGACCCACCTTGTCTTCAATCTTTATGGTACCGCATTTTGGAAGATGAAGCAGGAATTTGGTGGCTAAACTGCAACATCCGCTTCAGAAGCAACGATGCCTGGGGAGCTAACTTTATGAACATGTTCGGGTTTGTTCAATTCAATAAGGAAGTAATTGCTGCAGGGGTAGCAGAAAAATCGGGCCGAACTGTTAAAATTGGACGAATGAACTGGCAGGCCGACTCTTTCCATATCTATGGCAAAGACTTGAAAACAGTGAAGGAACGATTACTTGACAGATTAAACGACATGCCTTTTGAAGAACGAACCCTCTGTTTTAATGAAGACTATATTCGTGACATGTATGATCAGGCAGAAGAACAAATTCTTCAAAAAATCAGCAATTACGATAAGATTCATTAATGGTTATTTGTCATAGTTTGCACCAAAAACAGCCTCTACCTTTGATCCAAAATTAAACCGAAACTTGGACAAATAATGAAAAAACTGGCTGTTGTTGCCCTTGGTGGCAACGCCTTATTACGTGATAACGAAAAAGGCACAATTGAGCAGCAGGAACTGCACACAACTGAAACCATCGAAAATTTGATTTTCCTGGTAAAAGAAGGGTATGATCTGATTATAACTCATGGGAACGGTCCACAGGTAGGCAATATTTTGATGCGCAATGACGCCGGAGAACAATTATATGGCATTTCCCAAATGCCACTCGACGTTTGTGTGGCAGATTCCCAGGGAGGAATAGGATATATGATCGAACGTATCTTCCGAAACACCCTTAATAAGCATGGAATTAATAGAAATGTAATAACATTGGTTGGAATGGCAGAGGTTGATCCTGATGATCCTGCATTCAAAAATCCCACCAAGCGAATTGGTGCAACCTACACCTTTGAGCAGGCAAAAATACTTGAGGATCAAAAAGGATGGTCGTTTAAAGAGAGTAAAAAAAGCGGTAGTGGTTGGCGAAGAGTGGTCCCATCTCCTGTACCTAAAAGAATCCTGAATCTTGATCTGATCGGGGAACTGGCCCGTCAGGGGAATATTGTCATTACTTGCGGTGGGGGTGGCATACCAATATTCTATGATAAAGAAAACAATATCCGCACTGCTGATGCGGTCATTGACAAAGATCTTGCCTCCTCGGTACTGGCTTCCGGTATTGGGGCAGATGAATTTTATATTCTTACTGATGTCTCATTTATCTATAGGGATTATGGACTTCCAACCCAGGAAAAATTAGAATTTCTGGATTACCAGGATACAAAAAAATACCTCGAAATGGGTACATTTGCTGAAGGAAGTATGGCTCCAAAAATTATTGCGGCCATGAAATTTGTTGAAAATGGAGGACTAAAAAGTATTATTACAGAAGCGTCCAAACTCGAAGACAAAACCTACGGATCAAAAATTACTTTAAAATACGAATCATAATTTTTTCTTCATATGCCACACCTTCTCTATCACAAAAATTTCTTAAAACTGCTGGATTTCCAGCCTTTAGAAATTGAATACCTGCTTGATCTGGCTGCTGAATTGAAATGGGCCAAAAAATCCGGGACCGAAGAACCAATCCTAACCGGTAAAAATATTGCTTTAATCTTTGAGAAGACCTCTACTCGCACCAGATGCGCTTTTGAGGTTGCAGCTTATGATCAGGGGGCACATGTTACTTATCTTGGCCCAACCGGATCCCAGATTGGCACCAAAGAGTCAATGAAAGATACCGCCCGGGTACTTGGTCGAATGTATGACGGCATTCAATATCGCGGATATGGGCAGGAACTGGTTGAAACACTTGCCACGTATGCAGGAGTGCCAGTATGGAATGGACTAACCGATGAGTTTCATCCGACCCAGGTTTTAGCCGATTTGCTTACCATGAAAGAACACTCTGACAAACCACTGTCTGAAATAAAATTTGCCTATCTCGGCGATGCCAGAAACAACATGGGAAACTCACTCATGGTCGGTGCTGCTAAAATGGGAATGGATTTCCGCGCTGCTGCGCCGGCAAAATTCCAACCATCAATTGAACTTCAGGAAACCTGTCTGGAAATAGCACTTAAGACAGGAGCCAGGATCACTATCACAGAAAATATTGAAGAGGCAGTGAAGGATTGTGATTTTCTCTATACCGATGTGTGGGTGTCAATGGGGGAATCTGCTGCGGTTTGGCAGGAACGAATAGCATTGCTGATGCCATATCAGGTTAATTCAAATGCTATGAGGCTGACAGGAAATAAATCAGTAAAATTTCTTCACTGTCTTCCTGCTTATCATAACCGGGAGACAAAAACAGGCGAAGAAATTTTCCAGAAATTCGGTATAGAATCTATGGAAGTGACTGAAGAAGTCTTTGAAAGCGAAGCATCCATCGTTTTCGATCAGGCAGAAAACAGAATGCATACCATCAAAGCTATTATGGTAGCCACTTTAGGCCAAAGGTGAGGTTACTTCACTGGATTGACCCCATATCTACCAACAGGAATTTTTGTTCTCGCTCCAAACTGATTCAGGATCCAGATTATCCTTTTCGATCTCTTTGAAGTATTTATAAGTTCCCAC
>CAIRSO010000719.1 GCA_903881215.1 uncultured Bacteroidia bacterium | reverse complement strand
TTCATAATTCATAATTCATAATTCATCATTCATAATTCATCATTCATCATTCATAATTCATCATTCATCAATCATCATTCATAATTCATCAATAATTACCATGAATAAAATCAAATCCCTCGACGACCTTCGTCAATTGAGAGAAGGAATGCAGGCGAAAATTAAGCTTCGCGAAAATGGCAACAATTCTGAAAACATTGTCAGGATCAAAGTAGCCATGTCGACTTGCGGTATCGCTTCAGGAGCCAAAGAGATCATGAATTTCCTGATGGATGAGCTTGAACAGCAATCCATTGAAGCCGTTGTCACTCAAACAGGCTGCATGGGTTATTGTTATGCAGAACCTACTATTGAGGTTAAAGTACCCGGGAAAGAACCCATCGTCTTTGGTGATGTGGATAAATTCAGGGCGGCCGAAATCATCGAAAAATACATTGTACACAACGAATTGGTAGATGGCATTTTGCCAGTAAACTACCGCACTATAGATAATTAAACAATTTTATCAACAGTTATGGCTGATTATAAAATGCACCTCCTGGTATGTGGAGGAACAGGTTGCAAAGCATCAGAAAGTGGACAGATCAGGGACAACCTATTGGCTGAAGTCGAAAAGCATGATTTGAACGATGAGGTTCAGGTTGTCATGACCGGCTGTTTTGGTTTCTGTGAAAAAGGGCCCATCGTCAAAGTCCTTCCGGATAATACCTTCTATGTAGAGGTAAAACCAGAAGATGCCGCCGAAATTGTAGAAGAACATCTTGTCAAAGGACGTCAGGTTACTCGTCTGCTCTATCTGGATCCTGAGACGGATAAGCCGATCAGCGAATCCGGCCAGATGGAATTCTACAAAAAACAGGTGCGCAGTGCCCTGCGGAATTGTGGCGTGATCAATCCGGAAAATATCGATGAATACATTGCCCGGGATGGATATGCTGCTTTGGCTAATTGCCTTAGCGAGAAGACTCCTCAGGAGGTGATTGATGTTATTAAACTTTCCGGACAACGCGGACGAGGTGGCGGTGGCTTCCCTACAGGCTTAAAATGGGAAATCACTTCCAAATCTGTTGCCGACCAGAAATATGTGGTATGCAATGCCGACGAAGGCGACCCCGGTGCATTCATGGACCGTTCCATTCTGGAGGGCGATCCGCATTCGGTTATCGAAGCGATGGCTATTTGTGGATATTGTACCGGATCGTCCAAAGGTCTGGTATATATCCGTGCCGAATATCCGCTTGCTATTCAACGTCTTAAAACAGCTATCAATCAGGCACGGGAATACGGTTTGCTTGGAGATGAGATCTTTGGGACTTCCTTTTCCTTCGATATCACTCTTAGATATGGTGCCGGGGCATTTGTTTGCGGCGAAGAGACCGCATTGATTCACTCTATGGAAGGATTACGCGGTGAACCCACTTTCAAACCTCCGTTTCCTTCTGAGTCGGGATACCTGGGTAAACCTACCACAGTGAACAATGTAGAGACCCTTGCCAGTATTCCGGTAATCATCAACAAAGGGGCATCCTTCTACAACAGCATCGGAACCGAAAAATCCAAAGGGACCAAAGTATTTGCCCTGGCCGGGAAAATCAATAATGTCGGGCTGATTGAAGTGCCAATGGGTACCACTCTTCGCGAAGTGATTTTCGACATCGGCGGAGGTATCAAGGATGGCAAAAAATTCAAGGCTGTTCAGACCGGCGGACCTTCGGGAGGCTGTCTGACCAACTCCTTCCTGGATACACCCATCGACTATGACAATCTGATATCGGCCGGTTCAATGATGGGATCAGGAGGTATGATAGTTATGGATGAAGACGATTGCATGGTCTCGATTGCGAAGTTCTATCTCGAATTCACGCTGGATGAATCATGTGGCAAATGCACACCTTGCCGAATCGGTAATAAACGTCTTTTTGAAATTTTAGATAAAATCACCAAAGGACTTGGCACTGAAGAGGATCTTACCAGACTTCGCTCTCTGTGCAAAGTGATCAAAGACACTTCTCTTTGCGGTCTGGGTCAGACTTCTCCAAATCCTATTCTTTCGACCCTTGATAATTTCTACGATGAATATCTCGCCCATGTCAGAGACCATAAGTGCCCGGCAGGTCAGTGCAAGTCGCTGGTTAAATACACGATAGACAACGAAAAATGCACGGGTTGTACTCTCTGCTTCAGAAATTGTCCGGTTGGGGCTATCACGGGAGAAAAGAGGTCACCACATTTCATCGACAACGCCATCTGCATTAAATGCGGGGTATGCTATGACAAGTGCAAATTTGATGCCGTAAGCGTCTCTTAAAAATCTTCAATTATGGATATGATCAATCTTACAATAGATAACAGAAACGTCTCAGTTGAGCGGGGTACATCGGTTCTTCAGGCCGCAGCCCGGATCGGGATCAAAATCCCCTCCCTTTGCTACATGAAACTTGAGGACCTCAACATAGAAAACAAACCTGGAGGATGCCGGGTATGCGTGGTCGAAGTGGAAGGACGCAGAAACCTCGCACCTGCCTGTTGCACGGACGTTGCCGAAGGAATGGTGGTAAAAACCCACTCCATGAGGGCCATCCATGCACGTCGGACGGTCGTGGAACTCATCCTTTCTGACCACCCCACCGACTGCCTGAAATGTGCAAAAGCCGGCAATTGTGATCTGCAAAGCATGGCACAATATTTGGGTATCAGAGAGATACATTTCGAGGGAGAAAAATCCACCTTCCGTGAAGATACTTCTCCCGCCATCATCCGTGAACTGGACAAATGCATCAGATGCCGCAGATGCGAGATGATGTGCAACGATATACAGTCGGTCGGAGCACTCTCAGCCATCAACAGAGGTTTCAATGCAGTGATTTCCCCAGCTTTTGAGATGAACCTCGACCACTCCGTTTGCACCTATTGCGGACAGTGTGTGGCTGTTTGTCCTACAGGAGCCCTGACAGAAAAAGACAACACTGGAGCCGTCATAAGGGCTTTGTCCAATCCTGAAAAGACAGTGATCGTTCAGACAGCTCCTGCCGTTCGGGCTGCCCTTGGCGAAGAGTTCGGCGATGAGCCTGGCACTCTGGTCACCGGCAAAATGGCTGCTGCCCTGCGTCGACTCGGGTTCAACTACGTCTTCGATACCGACTTCGCTGCCGACCTTACCATTCTGGAAGAGGGCACAGAGCTGCTCAACAGGCTGACAGCCTTCCTGGGTGGTGACAAAGATGTAAAACTCCCGATGCTTACCTCTTGCTGTCCTGCATGGGTGAAATTTTTCGAACATCAATTTCCAGATTTGAAAGATATCCCTTCGAGTGCTCGTTCTCCACAGCAAATGTTTGGATCCATTGCAAAAACTTATTTTGCCGATAAAATTGGCGTTAACCGAAAAGATCTGGTAGTAGTCTCCATCATGCCATGTGTCGCCAAAAAATACGAATGCAGCCGCGAAGAGTTTTCCGTCAATGGCAATCCGGATGTTGACTTTGCGCTCACCACACGTGAGCTGGCGCAATTGATCAATCTGGCCAACATTGATTTTAAGTCATTGCCGGATGAGGATTTTGACAAACCAATGGGTGAATCAACAGGTGCCGGAGTTATTTTCGGAACGACTGGTGGAGTGATCGAGGCCGCAGTTCGTACTGCCTACGAAGTATTTACCGGCAAACAATTGTCCCGTCTGGATTTCACAGAACTAAGGGGAATGGAAGGTCTGAGACATGCAACAATCGACTTCGACGGTTTACCCATCCACATCGGAATCGCACATGGACTAGGTAATGCACGTAAGCTGCTGGAAGACATCCAACAGGGGAAGAGCCAGTTTCATGCGATCGAAATCATGTCATGCCCGGGCGGATGCATTGGGGGTGGCGGCCAGCCATACCACCACGGCAATGCAGAAATCCTGAAGAAACGTCAGATGGCTCTCTATCGTGAAGATACAGGGAAACCTATTCGTAAATCACACGAGAATCCTTACATCACAAAATTGTACGAAGAGTTTTTGGGCGCTCCAATGAGCGAAAAGGCGCACCATCTGTTACACACCGAATATTTCGACCGTAGCAAGTAGAGACGCACGGCTGTGCGTCTTTACATGCGCGCCACCAGGTAGAGACGCAAGGCTGTGCGTCTCACTATTGCACCATCAGATGGCCAATATAATTTGAATTTTAAGCGATCAATTAAAAAAAATTACCATGCCAAAAATAAAGTTATCCCAAAGAACCATTGAAATTGTCAAGGAGATCTGTGCATCTTTCGACAACAAGG
>CAIRSO010000718.1 GCA_903881215.1 uncultured Bacteroidia bacterium | reverse complement strand
CTACCTGGATTTATCGGATTGCCTTAAATGTGGCCATCTCCTTCTATCGTTTCGAAAAAAAGAGGAACCACCTCAAAATACCCATTTCTGACGTTATTACAGATTTGGCGGATAGTACCATCAAGAGAGAAAAGGAAGAGAAACTTGAACTCTTGCAAGTGTTCATATCGGAACTTAAAGAGATGGACAAAGCATTGATACTACTCTATCTTGATGAAAAAAGTCACAAAGAAATTGCCGAAATCACTGGCATATCAGAAACCAACGTAGCGACAAAAATCGGAAGGATCAAAATTCTTCTGAAACAGAAATTTCTAACCCGGTAATACCATAAAAAACGACCATCAAATGGAAGAAGCAGCATTACTCAATCTTTGGAAAGCTTACGATAAGAAGCTGGAAACAAGTCTGGCTTTCAACCGAAAAAACGCGGAAGACCTCACTAAAATTAAAATCCGTTCCTTGCTGGGATCCATGAAGCCATCAAAAACAATAGCTATTCTGATCGGCCTTCTATGGGTCGGAGCGGTAGATTTTTTAATTGTTAATCTATACCCGGTTGCTACGCCATTCTTCCTGATTTCGGCAGGCATTCAGGTATTGCTGACCAAAATGGCTATCGGGGTATACCTCTATCAGTTGATCCTTATCCACCGGACAGATATTACTGCCCCAATACTCGAAACCCAGAACAAATTGGCAAGATTGAAAGCGTCCACCTTATGGGTTACACGCCTGCTTTTTCTGCAGCTCCCTGTTTGGACCACCTTTTACTGGAGCAAAAGCATGCTGGAAAATGGCTCTGCAATCCTGTACATGACCCAAATTCTGATAACACTATCCTTAACTTATCTTGCTGTATGGTTCTTTCTCAACATCAAATACGAGAACCGGGAAAAAAAGTGGTTTCGCCTGATTCTGGGTGGAGCAGAATGGGATCCTGTCATGAAATCATTCGATCTTCTAAACCAAATAGAAGAATACAAACAATAAAAAAAGACAACCATTGGAATAATCTAATTCCAATGGTTGCCTTTTTTTATTTCCGGATTTACTTCTTCTTGCTGAAATTGACGATCAGGAAATAGATGATAAAGCCCATTGAAATGGAGACCAGTTCGATGCCAAATGGGAGCATACTCCTGTCCATAAATTCACGGTAGGCATCTTCGTTGCTCATTCCTGGGCCCATCTGGTGAATAAGGATAAATCCGAGTCCGGCGAAAAAGGCTACCAAACCCCATTTTAGAGAAGGATATTTATTTACCTCCTGGTTCTCGTTGATGGATGAAGCAACTTTTTGTTCGAGGATACCTGCATTCTCAAAATGCCCTTTGTTGATTAATTTTCTCTTAAGCAGGAAATCAGTAAAATTCTTGATAATCTGGTAAAAGGCATAAAAGATAACTGCAGCCATTAATACTTCTGTCATAATTTTCGTTTTTAAAGTGTTTGTCCTATGTGACAGTGATCCGTGACAAAATGTTGCAACTTCTTAAAAAAAATTTGAAGAAGGGTCTTTGCTGAAAACAAAAAACAATACGACTAATCGATCTATCTTTTTTCGTTGCCGATCAAGATATTTTATCGATTTCTGCAACATTTTTGGCATATTACTGTCAAATGATTCATATGCACGACAGCGAACTGATCAGTCAGATATTAAGCGGAAACAGAAATGCGTTTGCATTTTTGGTAAGCCGGTATCAAAAACTGGTAGTTCATGTTGCCGGTCGACTTATTCAGCGGCAGGATGAGCTGGAGGATGTTTGTCAGGAGGTATTTCTAAAGGTTTATCAAAATCTTGGTCACTACCGCAATGAATGCAAGCTCTCGACCTGGATTGCAACGATAGCATATAACACAGGCATAAATTATTTGAGGAAACACAAGAAATGGAACGAGGTAAACCCGGAAGACTCGATAGCCTTGCGAAACCTCACAGATTTTAGCGTCGAAAACTTTGAAAAAGCCGATTTGCATCGTTATCTCAGGGAACAAATTGAACTGCTACCGGTTCAATACCGGACGGTGCTGACGCTTTTTCACCTGGAGGAGTTTTCTTACCAGGAAATTGAACAGATCACCGGAATGCCGGAAGGCACCGTTAAGAGTTATCTTTTCAGGGCCAAGGCTCTATTGAAGGAAATACTTAAGTTTGTTGTAGATGAAAACAGTTTGAAATTGGTAAAGGAGATCACAAATGAAAAATGACGAGCTGAATAAGATATTGGATGCATCCTTTAAAGTTGAACCTGACTATCATCTGTCATCAGATTTTGTCCAAAAGGTAACGCTCGCTGTTGTCAAGCGAGAGCAATGGAAAACTGACCTCGTAGAATATTTCTACCTGATGGCAGGTCTGTTTCTTTTGCTTGTGTTGGTAACCGGGATCTATTATCTGGCAGACAAAGAGCTCTTGGACAAAATTGCAGCCTTCGTAAAAAATAATACCATCCCGGTAGTATTCATGGGGTCCATCCTCAGCTTTATTTTACTTGCCGACAGGGTACTTTTGCGACTGCTGTTCAATCTGCGGAAATCCAATTAAGGAAAGTGCCTGGAGTTAGGGACTCCGAAGAAGTACTTCGAGTACTTGGAGTTTGGAGTACTTAAAGTTGGGGACTCCGAAGAAGTACTTCGAGTACTTGGAGTTTGGAGTACTTAAAGTTGGGGACTCCGAAGAAGTACTTCGAGTACTTGGAGTTTGGAGTACTTAAAGTTGGGGACTCCGAAGAAGTACTTCGAGTACTTGG
>CAIRSO010000717.1 GCA_903881215.1 uncultured Bacteroidia bacterium | reverse complement strand
CTCCCTTTCTTCGTTTTGGTTAAACTCATAGATAGCAGAAGAAATTTCATTGTCCATATCTGGCTGTAAGTGTGATGAATGCATCATTTTTTCATTTTCAGCATTAGAACATTCCAGTACTCCATTTTCAATTTTTACATCATAAAAGAAGATTGGTGATGGCTTTCCTTTAGCATCATAAAATATATCGAAAAGCATACTGCCAATAGGAATTATCTCTTGAATCGGTTGTTCATTTCCAACAGGTGCTAAAAACTCAGCAGCAAACTCACGTGTACCCAAAAATGGCCTTCGCCAGCATTGTCCTTTCCTTACCCGCCGTTTAAACATTTCAGTATATTTTTTAGGTGGATTTTTATGATCAAATTCATTCTGGTATACAGAAGCTTCAATAATATAAGCCACATCTTTTAAAACAATGCTATTGCGCTGGGCTCGTTTTTCTTCAATTATAATGGGTATCTTGCCCTGTTTAGCGCTTATTTCATTGCGCTTTACCGAGAAATATTTTACCTGATTAAGTACCCAGATGCGATGCACCCACCATTGAAATTCAGGTTTCCAAAGTATCGAGTCGAGAACTCCCCTTGCAGCAGATGGCGTCATGCAAGGATAGGTCATTCGCTCAACTTTTAAATCAGGACGGGTAAAACATGCAAAGTCTCCTGTCACTTTTACCCTAACAATTTCGTTATCTATCATATATCTTGTATTTAATGTTTACACAATTAAAGTATCAAGTTGCGCATTGCTGGAAATACCGTAATCTTTGTCGTAAGTGCCATACCATTTCCAATATCCTTGTGGTTCTTTGCCTATTTTGCCAATGTTATCCTTTATGAAATTTTCGTACACCTGCACCGAATATTGTTGCATTGCCCGATAATCATCACGCGACAAAAAAGGTTTATAACGAATCCGTTCGTATAAATCAGAACTTCCATCGCAGAGTATAAAGATTGGTGTAGTTGCATTTTCAATCAGATGGTAAGCTCCTGCGACTGTTTTGAAATTAAACCCAAGCCTTGCATTCTCTATATTCTTAATATCTTCCGGTATAAAAAGCCGAAACACCTTTCGGTAATATTCCCCAAAAAAATCGTGTTCAAAAAAAAGTGCTTCATTATCCTTATATAAACTATTGGCAAACAACGCTAATGAACGATATTGCTTGTTTGGAGCCCCACCACCATCAATTGCAAAAATGAATACTTTACCAGCTTCAGACATTTTCCCTTCGCGATTGCACCGACCGGCTGACTGAATGATTGATTCCAATGGGGCAATCTCCCTGAAAACGCAAGGAAAATCAAAATCGACCCCAGCTTCAATCAATTGAGTAGAAGAAACCAATATCCTTTCACGTTTATTCAAACAATTTCGGATTTTTCCAATTACTTCTTTCCTGTGGGCAGGAAACATACCAGTAGATAAATGAAAAGTCTGATAATCTGCATTATCCCTGATGGCATTGAAAAACAAAAGTGCCTGTTTCTTAGTATTGAAAATACTCAAAGTCGAATTTTCCTGATCAAGTACTTTTCTGGTGAGCTCTTCAATTGTAACAGGCTGATAATCATCTACAGCCAGGTATTTAACCCTTCGCGTTGCATCAAAGACTTCTTTGGGGTTTTCAACCAGCGATTGAATGTTTTCAATGCCATTAAATCCTTCACTTTTCTCAAAAGCAGGTTGTGTGGCAGTACAAAAAAGGAATGATGAACCCATCACTTTCCGGACGTTTTTTAACATAGAAAGAGTCGGTAAAACAAGTTCCTTTGGCAAGGTTTGAACTTCGTCGAAAATAATCACCGATTGTGCGATATTGTGGACTTTACGGCATCTTGAAGGCTTATTGCCAAACAACGATTCAAAGAATTGCACCGACGTTGTAACAATGATTGGAAAATCCCAGTTCTCGGTTGCCAGTCTTCTGGAATATGATTCATCTTGAATAGATTCATCAGCAATTTCTTTATTGTCTTCCTCATCTTCATTAAAATTCGAATGATGCTCCAACACCCATTCTTCACCAAAAATGCGTTTTAGTTCTTTCGCTGTCTGGTCTATAATACTGATAAAAGGAAGTACAATAATGATTCTCTTTAAGTTATTGTGTTTTGCATGGTGAAGAGCCCAACTGACAGATGACAATGTTTTTCCCATGCCTGTAGGTAAAGTCAGTGAAAAAAAACCGGTTTCAGATTGAGCTTTAGAGATAGCATAAGTTCGGACTTCATTTCGCAAAGCATTTATATATCCGTCCTTGCTTTTCCCAATCAGTTCGTTTTCTAGTCTATCCAATAAATAATCTGCATCAAATACTTTCTTACTTCTCTTTTCAGAAATGGCACTTTTAAAATGACTTTCAGTATCTAACCAGTCAGCATCAGTCAGTGCACTAAATAACATTCTAATAAAAAGCTCTTTATCTGTACCTCTCAAACCAATATCAGAATAGATTAAATCGGCTTCTATTATTGTATTTTCCTTAAAGAATTCCGCTCTAATTGAATTAAAAAGTGAATGTTCAGGCTCATCAAACTCATACAAGTCGGTTATTAGATCTCCTTTGTCAGGCAATCCTTTATGATGACCATCAATTGCAAAAGCAGCTTCTTCTTGTCTGAATTTCTTACTCAAACCAGCTCCCCATTTGGCATGTGGCACACTTCCTCTTCTTCCACCTTCTCTCAGGTATTTTTGGAAAGCAGGCTGATATTTACCCATATCATGTGTAAGACCTGTAAATCGAAATACATTTTTGAAAGTTAAATCAGATATGGAATCTTCCATTATTCGAGCAACAGCAATTTGATGATCTATAAGGTCATGCTCCTTACCTTCTGCATTTTTTGAGTGAGCGATGTATTTTTCTTGTATCATAAAGCATCTAATTTCTCTCAAAATTCGTTGTTTCGACTCCTAACATCGTGGAGTGACCAATAATATTTTGGTATTTCTTGATTTTTAATTTTAGGAAATCCCGAAAACCTTCATCCCCGATCAATCGAATATCTTCGGCAATGCCCAGCACAAAGCGACCGGGGCCTTCGTACTTGGCAACAAAGGCTTTGAATACAAATTGGTTGGTGCCTTTTGGGGTGATATGTTTTGCAGACAAAGGATATTCCTCAGTAAGCAGGTTTTTTGCCCGCAGATTCAATCGAAATTCAACTTGCTTGTTTAATTCGCCTGTATTTCGGAAAATGTCAACCGGTAAAGAACGGTGCATGTGCTCGTACTCCCAGGAGAAAGGTGTTTCTGATATGTCTTCTATCCGGCAAATTTTAAACTGCCGGTTCATCTTTAAACCGGTGTCGAATGCCCATACGAGGTTGAAATCGTCCTTAAATTCAAACGGTTCAACCATCCGGTTTTTTACAGTTTGGCTATTTCCTGAAGAATAGTTGAGCAGTAAAATCTGCTTCTTGGTTTGCATTGCATTTCGAAGGGATTGCACAATAGCTGTCTTCTCTTTGAAGATATATGATTCAATAGCTTTATCCTGATTCAGAAAGGATACGAGTTTTTGTTTCAGTTTTAAAGCACATCCCGATTTTTCTCCAAGCTCATCGATACAACAGGAAAGAAGATAGGCCTCTTCCTCGTTAAAATGCAACAAATCAATTAGTATATGTTGACTTTTCTCCTGGTATGCTATCCTGTATTTTCCTCCCGTCTGTTGAATATCAAATCCGGTATCGCGTAATAAATTGCAGTAGCAATAAAATGCAGAACTTTTTATCTCCATGAAGGTGATACATTCTTCTTTTGTCTTCGGATAGCTGCTTGAAAGGAAAAGTATTAGACGAAGAATCCGATGTGTTTTGGTTTCTTTGGGCATATTAAACAATATTTTGAGAAAAGATGATTTCTTTTGATCAAATCGGGTACCATACTTAATCTTAAAATTATCGTGATTTAATACTCATGTTTACTAGAATGAAATTCACAAGTTAGAAGTATCAATTTATATCTTTTCCTCAAAACGAGTAAGGATAAATGTTGGCAGGTTTAACGATAGCAATTTGGAATATGCTAATGCAGGTTTAAAATAGACGAACTAATTATCCATTAAAGATAGAATAAAATATCTAACATAATCCCAATAAAATCTTCAGGCAATTTAGGGTTCAAGCTTTTGTTTGGGAGGCGAACTACAACAACATAATTAAAATATTCGTAACATTAGGTGAACCCCGTCTTGTTTTAATAAAGATTCTTTCTGGCATTTTTCATCTCTTCAGATCGTTAGCAGCCAAGGCTTCACCCATTGTCTTTTTAAACTTCTCTGCTTTTTCAGTCAACGCCTTTGGTGCGGATTTCGCCTGTTTGTGATTAAAATATAGGAATTCGAGCCATTTCGTTTATCCGTCCATGGCTTTATCTTTTTATATCAATAACTTTTCCAAAGTTTTGAACTTATGTAAATCATTATATACAAAAGTCGAGAACTTTGGAAAAGTTTTAAACGTAGGAGTTGCACTCGCCCTCTCTCCCTGTCCCTTAGTCTCCCAGTCCCCCAGTCCCTGAGTCCTTCTTCCTCCGATAGGAGTAAAGTGTCTCCCCCTTTTCATTGATGTAGTAAAAAGAGAACTCTTTAGATGTCACATGACAGATTGTAAATCCGGGAGAGCTTTTTACGTAACGTGTAAAAAACCAGGGATTTGACCAACGAGGTTTGATTCCCGTGGAAGTAACCATATAATCAATGCCGTCGCGCTGGAGGTGCTCAAATTTGTGAACATGACCACTCAGGTAAAAGTCAACCTTGTACTGTTGCATAAGCGGCACAATATCTGAGATAAGATTGTAAGTACTGCCATGGTTTAAATCGGAAGTATAAGCCGGATGATGGCCGACAACTACTTTCCATGTTTCATGAGACAAGGCCAGGACACTGTCAACAAATGCCACTGTCTTTTCAGGATCCTGCTTTTTTACCTCTTTGTATTTGGGATCACGATGGTAGAAGCCTACGAAAGGAGAGGTGTCGATCATGACAAAACGGACGGAGGTGCTGCTGTCAACTTGCTGAACAAATGTATAATTGCGAGCAGGCATAGTCCATCGCTGGTTATTTTTTGCATAATCAACCAGAGCCTGCGGATTGCCAATGTATTCGTGGTTTCCAATGATGGAGTACCACTTGAGATTCAATTCCGGAACCGGGAACATCTTCTCAAACTGGGCATCCCAAAGCGAATCATGAATGTCTTGTACGCCCTGATCATGAAAGAAATCTCCCTGATTGATCACAAATTTGGGGTGAAATACTTTTGATAATCTGTTGACAGTATGGGCCACAGAATCTTCACGGTACTTAGCGGTAGAGCCCATATCGGAGAGCACAAAAAAATTGAACCCATTGGCTGGAGGTGATTCAACTACCTTTTCGGGCTGGCAGCTGGCCACAAAAAAAGTAGTCATCAACAGGATGAGTGCCAGATTTATGACTCCGTGCCACTTCAATTTTATCATTGAAAGTTTTTTAATGGTTGATTTCCTCTTTTGTACCTTGAGATACGGGAAAAGTTACATCTCGATCAGATATAGTTTTGACAAGGTGCTTTTTCGGGTCCTTGGATTGATGAATTCTGTCGTGAGCGTAGATACCGGAAAGTCGTCGAAGGCATAAATATGGACCGGTTTCATGGACGACAACAGCTTGGAATAGCCCTTTTCATCAGTATACAACCAGACATTTTTCCCGGAGGCAACACTGTCACCAATCATTTTCTGATCAAGCGATGAAAAATTTTTGTGCGAATAAAGCTCAACAGAAAGGTCAGAATAGTCGTAAAAATAAATGTGACTTACTGGTATATTCTTGTCTTTAATTAGTTTAGCTGCTGTCGTTCCTCCCTGAAATGTCAAAAGATAAGGATATAGGTAGGAATTCAAAACGATATTAATGGCAATTATCGTGAGCGCCGATGGTACAATCAGTCGTGAAATATCCAGCTTGCTTTTAAAGAAGACGACCAATGCTGTGGTGAACAGAATCGCCCATACTGCCCATATTCCAGGATGGAGACCCGGAAACAGGATGCCAAAAAGATAAAGGCTGAATAGCCCCAATCCGCAGAAAACCACCAACTGAGCGTTAATAAATAACTTCAGTGCCTTTGGTCTGGAAACCAACATTTTCTCGATGGTACCTGCAGTGATAACAGCAAAAAGCGGAAAAAGGACGAAGATGTAATGAGGCAACTGATAATGAGATCGCGAAAGTGAAGCAAATGCCAGGATGATCCCACATATGGTGAAGATCTCGGTCCTGGGAAGCTTGTTTTTTATTTCAACAACAATGGTTTTAATTCTGTCGAATACCGCATATACGGCTAGAAGACTCCAGGGTAGAAAAGCCCATAGAAAACTGTGGTAGAGGAAAAATGGATCAGGGTCATTGTTCCAAACGTTTTCACCGGTAATGCGGCCAAAACTTTGTATCCAGAAGTAAAACCGGAGTCCGTAAACCCCATACTGCTGGTAAAGTCCAATGGACATCGGGAGCAACATAACCAGCAAAACTGCGATCCCGGCGAGCCACTCCCACTTCAGAAAACTTTTCCACTTTCGGCGATAGATAAAATCGGGGGCAAAGGCAAAAATTGGAACCATGATCCCGATTGGGCCCTTTGCCAGCATGGCCAATCCAATACCTACAAAACCGAGCAACAGGTTAATGAATTTGTTCCGGTTCAGAAATTCGGACAGCTGCCACAAAGCAAAGATCACACTTCCGGTAAGGATGGTATCGGTCCTAACATCGTGGTTGAACAAAAAATAGGCTTGAGAGGTAGCGAGAAGCAAAACAGAAATAATTCCAACTTTTTTATTGTACAGGGAACCTGCCAATCGGTAAGTCGAATAAAAACCCAGAAGGGTAAAAAGAAAGGAAGGCAAACGAAAAGAAAAATTTGAAATTCCAAACAAGTAGTAAGAAAAGGAGGAGAGCCAAAACAGCAAGGGGGGTTTGTCCAGATAATCTGTCCCACGATGATACACCTGCAAAAAATTCTGGTTATGAAGCATTTCCATGCTGATATTTGCATATTGACAGGCATCCACTTCAAGGATATCAATAAACAATCCAATCAAATAAGCGACTGACGCCAAGGCAAAAATTGCGATCAACCATCTATTGCTAAAGAGCTTCATAGATTAATTTATTTAGATTTCAATTTAGGAACAGGCTACTTTGAGCTGAACAATCCATATTTCAAAATGCAATAAAATGCCCGAAAGCCATCCCTGGCCGAAATTTTCTTTCCTTCTGCATACGTCCTTCCATAATAAGAGATGCCGACTTCGTATATTCGTATCCTTGGGATCCTGCTTATTTTAATGGTCACCTCGGGCTCAAAACCAAATCTTTTCTCCTTCAAGTGTATTTGCTGCAGAATATCGCGGTTAAACAATTTGTAACAAGTCTCAATGTCGGAAAGGTTAAGATTGGAAAACATGTTGCAGAAAAAAGTAATCAATTTGTTTCCAATGGAATGCCAGAAAAATAAGATCCGGTGGGGATTGCCCCCCATAAACCTCGAGCCGTAGACCACATCGGCAAATCCTTCAATCACAGGCTGGAGGAGCAACGAATACTCACGTGGATCGTATTCAAGGTCTGCATCCTGAATGATGACAAAATCCCCGGTGGCATGCCGGATAGCAGTATGGATGGCGGCCCCTTTCCCCATGTTGATCGGATGAATGTGGTATTTGATATCCATGGTGGGATTTGAGGAAATGTAATTGAGGATAGCCCTTTCCGTATTGTCTTTGGAACAGTCGTTGACAATGATAAGTTCTTTCACTATCTGAAACGGCCATTCAATGTCTCTGATTTTATCCAGAATTTTCTCAATGGTCTTTTCTTCGTTATAAGCCGGGATCAGGATACTTAATTTTGAGATATTCATTTACTGATCATTGTTTTAATTACGAACAAAAGTATGAGTTTTTTCTGTTTTAGAATACTCATACCTTCTTTTCCGAATCCCATCGATGATTTTTGAGGAATTGAAAGCTTGTTGTGCCGCAAAAAAAAGTACTAGAAATTCAGCCCACTCCTAATCCCTATTTCGTTTCGTTGTTTTTCCATGGGACGGAAAACATAGACGACTCCGTATTCGGCAGCCCTTTCTCTTTTGATCTCTTCAGGATAAGATTCAAAATACTCCTCAACCTCGTTCCAAATGTCCAGAATTATCTCATCAGCTTCGGCACGCATACCTGATACTTTTTGAGTCCAGCGGACCGTATTGCTCTGCAAGGTTTTTTGAAAATGATAAGCATCGACAAACTGATCAAATTTCACTTTAACCACTGCAATGGAAGGATTGTAAAGTGGATTTCCACCATGCATTACGCGCTGATGCTCTCCCTCTATCATTTTCTTTCCCCACTCAAGCAATTCGGATTCAAGAATCAATGAAGGTGATTTTTTATCTCCAACCATTCCATAAAAATTCCTTACTTCAGCTTTCATATCTCCACGTTGAATAGAGAAATACAATATCTGGATAAAATGAGAAAGGTAGATCCTCGCCTTTTTGGCCGCTTCGAGATAGGTGCGACTGTTTTTATCCTGTTGCGATCTTGCTAGCTTGTGATGTATCAGGTTGGTTTCAAAACCAGGGAAAAAATTCCTTAGCCGATTTAGGGTATTCGCAGAAAAGGCTAGCTCTTCGACTGATTTCTTTTGCCCCATCAAAATAGCAGTATTGATGGCTCTTAACCTTGCCTGGTCTGTATTAGGTAGTCTTCTATAGGGCATCTTTTCGGTTTTATGGCAGAATATCCACGTATCGGGGCGAAGTTAAATATTCTGAAAAAAGATTTGTCAAAAGCGCCCGAAGTGCCTGAACGAGTTATTAACTATCTAGTGTTAATAAGCGACAAACGCCACTTTAGAGTGGCGTTTGTCGTTAGTCTGAAAGTTTCGCACATAAATATTCCCTGTTTAACCGGGCAATATGCGCAATGGATATGCTCTTAGGGCAGGCCAGTTCACAACCACCTGTGTTGGTACAACTACCAAATCCAAGTTCGTCCATTTTTGCCACCATTGCTTTGGCGCGCTTCTTTGCCTCAACTTTACCCTGAGGCAACTTGGCCAGTTGGGAAACTTTGGCCGCAACGAATAGCATGGCAGAAGAATTTTTGCATGTTGCCACGCAGGCACCGCACCCAATGCAGGCTGCTGCATCCATCGCTTCTTCTGCGTCGTCCTGACCGATCAGGATGACATTCCCATCCGGAATTCCACCGGTGTTCACTGAGACATAGCCTCCGGCTTGCTGAATCTTTTCAAAGGCAGTCCGGTCGACCATCACATCTTTGATTACAGGGAAAGCAGCTGCACGCCACGGTTCAACAACGATGGTCTGTCCCTCGCGGAACTTCCGCATGTGCAGCTGGCAAGTAGTCACTTCAGTATCGGGACCATGTGCATGCCCATTGACATACATTGAACACATACCGCAAATTCCTTCCCGACAATCGTGGTCGAAAGCAATTGGATCTTTTCCTTCACGAATCAGTTTATCATTCAGGATATCGATCATCTCAAGAAATGAGGTGTCTTGGGAAACGTTTTCAACCTGATAGGTTTCAAACCGCCCTTTGGCCTTCGGACTATTTTGCCTCCAGACCTTTACGTAGATTTTATTGAGAATAATATCAGCCATTTTACTATTTTTTTCTGCAATTATTTATAACTCCTTTGGGTTAACTGGATGGTTTCGAAGACAAGATCTTCCTTGTGGAGTTCCGGTTCATCGTCAACTCCCTTGTACTCCCAGGCTGCCACATAAGCGAAATTCTCATCATCACGCTTGGCTTCACCATCTTCTGTAGCCGACTCTTCACGAAAGTGTCCTCCACAGGATTCATTTCGATTGAGTGCATCGCGTGCCAATAACTCTCCCATTTCCAGAAAGTCAGCAATGCGGCCAGCCTTCTCCAGTTCCGGATTTACATTCATGAGTTCTCCAGGAACCAGAAGATCGGAATAAAACTCCTTGCGTAATTTCCTGATCTCTTCAATCGCCCTTTTCAAGCCAGCTTCATTGCGCGACATTCCAACATTATCCCATAAAATAGCTCCCAGTCGTTTGTGAAAATCGTCGGCAGGAGTCTTCCCTTTGATGTTAAAAAGCAACGCCAGTTTAGCTATCACAGCCTTTTCAGCCTCCTCAAATTCCGGCAGCTTTGTATTGATTTTCGGAACCATGATCTCATTTCCCAGATAATCACCAATGGTGTAAGGCAAGACAAAATAACCATCGGCTAAACCTTGCATAAGGGCAGAGGCCCCGAGCCGGTTGGCTCCATGATCTGAGAAATTAGCTTCTCCCAAAGAATACAAACCAGGGATTGTGGTCATCAGGTTGTAATCGACCCATGTACCTCCCATCGCATAATGGATGGCAGGATAAATTTGCATGGGTTCCTTGTAGGGATCTACATCAGTAATTTTTTCATACATCTGAAAAAGATTCCCATAACGTTTGGCGATCGTATCCTGTCCAAGACGCTGAATGGCATATTTAAAATCGAGAAATACCGCCATTCCTTCCTTGTTTACACCAAATCCGGCGTCACAACGTTCCTTGGCAGCTCTGGAGGCAACATCCCTTGGCACCAGGTTACCGTACGACGGATACCTGCGCTCAAGATAGAAGTCACGGTCTTCATCCTTAATATCGTTTGGTTTTATCTGTCCTTTTCTTAGTTTCTCAGCGTCCTCAAGTTTCCTAGGTACCCATACACGTCCATCGTTGCGCAATGATTCAGACATGAGCGTCAACTTGGATTGCTGTGACCCGTGAACCGGGATACAGGTAGGATGAATCTGAACATAACATGGATTGGCAAAGAAGGCCCCTTTTTTATAAGCTACCCACGATGCTGAGGCATTGCATCCCATGGCATTTGTTGATAGGAAGAAGACATTGCCGTACCCGCCCGTTGCAAGCACAACAGCGTGTGCACCAAATCGTTTAACCTCGCCGGTTACCATATCACGTGCAATGATACCACGAGCCTTGCCTTCGACGACAACCAATTCAAGCATCTCATGACGGGTATGCATCTTCACATTTCCTTCACTGATCTGACGGTTGAGTGCAGAATATGCTCCCAGCAACAACTGCTGACCAGTCTGACCTCTTGCATAAAATGTACGGCTAACCAATACTCCGCCAAAAGAGCGGTTCGAAAGGGTTCCGCCATATTCGCGGGCAAAAGGAACGCCTTGAGCCACACATTGGTCGATGATGTTGGGAGAAACCTCTGCCAGGCGGTGCACATTGGCTTCCCTGGCACGGTAGTCTCCTCCTTTGATGGTATCGTAGAACAACCGGTAAACGGAATCATTGTCGTTCTGATAGTTCTTTGCTGCATTGATTCCTCCCTGAGCGGCGATGGAATGTGCCCTTCTGGGGCTATCCTGGTAACAGAATGCCGTCACATTGTAACCCAGTTCAGCCAGTGAAGCGGCAGCTGATGCTCCGGCCAAACCGGTTCCTACAACAATAACATCAAGTTTACGCTTGTTAGCCGGACTGACGACTTTAATTTTTGCCTTATGATTGGTCCATTTTTCGGCAATCGATCCGGCTGGTATTTTTGAATTCAGTTTGCTCATATCTTAAAAGCTTTGGAGTTCAGTTTAGAATTTAATCAAGAAGTAAAGTGGGATGTAAGAAAATCCTACTGCAAAAATTATCCCAACTGTAATGGCCAAACATTTCAGCCGTTTCAGCCATATCTGGTTACTAAAACCGATGGTTTGAAACGCGCTCCAGAAGCCATGAGTAATGTGCAACCCTACCAGGATCCCTCCAGCCAGGTACAGCAAATCGTACCAGCGATTCAGGAACAGACCGCTCACCAACGCATAGGCATTGTGCATTTCTACTCCCCCAACATTCACACTGCTGAGTAGGGGATCGCCGGTAAATTTCATCTTTACCCAGAAATTCAAAAGATGAATGACGAGAAAAATCAATACCATGCTGCCAAGTATAAACATATTTTTAGAAGGAGCCCACCAACTAAGCAACTGATCTCCATAGGCATACTTTTGTGGACGAGCTCGCATGTTTTCAAGGGTGATCCAGCCTGACCAGATGATATGCACAACAAACCCAATTGCCAGCAATGGCTCCATGATTCTGATGATGGGGTTGGTCGCCATAAAATGTGCCGCCAGATTAAACAGAGCACCAGAATCATCGAATGTGAGAAACAGGTTCAAGGTGAGATGAATGGCAAGAAATGAGATCAGGAAGAGCCCCGTGATACTCATGAAAAATTTTCGCCCGATGGAGGCGCTCATGAAACTGCTCATAAAAATCGTGTATTAATGAATATTGAAGAATGTTGCTATTTGAATATCTTATCAAAAATAGAAGATGCTGTTGTGCCAAGCAAATTGCAAGTCCATAAAGATATAATTTATAATCTTTCTATATATCGGTCGAAAATTTAAAAAAATAAATTCTTTACGTATAGACTTACAGGAATAGTCCCTCTAATTGGT
>CAIRSO010000716.1 GCA_903881215.1 uncultured Bacteroidia bacterium | reverse complement strand
TTGAAACTCCTTTCTGAACAAGTTAGTGAGTTATTAATTACATTTCCCGGATTGAACAATTCTGATCGCCCAGCACACAAGCGATTTGAAGATAGTATAAATAGACTTATCAGCGATTTCTCTCCCAAAATAACAGCTTTAAAAAATCCCCCCAGACTTCCATCGGTAATAGGATACCTAGAACGTCATATTTTTGATATCGGAACCGTAGATAAACTGTCAACAGATAAGTTTATCCTGCTCGAGGCGCGTTCACCTGCAGATGAATCCCGGGAAGCACTTCGGTGGATCAAGAAACTGGTGGTGCGTGAGAATATTCCACTCTCAAATTGTGTCATATTTACTCCGAATCCTGCAGTTTATCATCCGTTGTTAAAAGGATGTGCAGTTGAGTTCGGTATTCCTATTCGGTTTACATTGGATGACTCATTGGAAAAATCTCCAGCTATTGCCGCACTGGTGAATTTGATATCGCTTCCTGTTGAAAATTTTAAATCACACTTATTAATTAATATTTTACGCTCCCCTTATTTTGATTTTTCCATTGATTCGGAGACCGTTGATACATTTGATCGAGTAAGCCGGGTTGGTCAAATTGTTGAGAGTTGGGTTCAGTGGGATGAAACTTGGTCACGGCTGGAAACTTCCTCAAATGATCAAAAAGAAGACTTGGATGACGAAAGAAATGCGCCCAAACTTCCGCGTGGAACTGAGGCAGCAGTTTTACATGCGAAAATGGATTCAATCTTTAAAAAAATTACTCCTACAGGAACTGTTTGTTCGCAGGTTGAATGGATTAATTGGCTGGAAAAATTGATAGTTCATCTGAAATTTTATGATAATGTGGAGAGCGAAAGGGATCTATCGGCATGCGAAGTATTTCAGGAAGGATTACGTGCCCTTATTTTGAGTGAAGTAATAGCCGGCGATCGCCAAATGGAATACAGTCAGTTTCTTTCTAATTTAATCAGCAATGTTTACGGAGAAAAGTTCCGTGAGTCTTTAGAAGATGGACAATCAGCCTTGATTGTTGGACGAATGACAGAAGCGCGCGGTACTCGTTTTCAGGCAGTTGCATTGCTCGGTTTATCTGAAGGATCATTTCCTACGAATGAACGACCGGATCCTTTTTTGGATGAGAGTTTGAGAAAAACTCTAGGGTTGGAAACACGACTTCAACGGGAACAAGCAGGATTGTTTTACCAAGCAATAACTCGAACTGACCAGCACTTATTGATTACCCGTCCATATCTTTCAGAAGATGGAGAAGAATGGGAAGCGTCTGTTTTTTGGAAAGCAGTATTAAGTCTGGTTGACGAATCAGCTATAAATACCGTAAATCCAGATACCATTCAACCCTTTTCAGAAGCAGCGTCAACCCAGGAGTTGCTCTTCTCTGCTGTAAGGAATGATAGTCTTCCACAAGACTATTGGTTTTTACAAAATAGATGGGACGATTTACAACACGCACAGGTTGTTCTACAAGCAAGAAGATCAAAACAATC
>CAIRSO010000715.1 GCA_903881215.1 uncultured Bacteroidia bacterium | reverse complement strand
TCGGTGATGTTCGCAACAAAGGTTTTGAAATGGGCCTGACATTTGTTCCTGTCAGAAACAAGGACTGGTACTGGGATTTTACCGCTACTCTTACCCATTATAAAGCTAATATCTTGAGATTATCACCCAAATTCGCTCCAAATGGCTATGTATTTGCATCATATGATGGAAAAACAAAAGTTAAAATTGCAGAAGGAGAAGAGATTGGTAACATTTACGAAGAAAACCCAATCCTAAGGGTTCAAACCGGAAAATATGCAGGGATGGCTTTGCTGGATGGTGATGCTGGTGAGTTCCAGAGATCTTCCAACGAAAAGGACCGTGCCCAGTTGGGTAATTACAATCCAAAATATATTGTAGGTATGAATACCACAGTCAAATACAAGCAGTTCACTTTGAATCTTGTTGGTAGTTTGAGAATGGGTGGTAAATATGTATCTGTCAACCAACAGTACATGGATTCTAACGGCCGATCGTTCGAATCTGTCAGCTCCGGACCCGACAACCCATTCTGGAGTGGTGGACGTGATGCTGAAACTGGTGGTCATCCGTGGCCAGCTGCCGGTTCAAGTAAGTATGATAATATCAATGCCAACAATGATGGTCAACGCGCAGACTTTAGCGATGCCGGATATGCAAAAGGAGTATTTATCAATCCTAATTTTACTGGAACAACGCCAACAGATGCCGATTATATTGTGAACGGTGCAGATCTTAAAAACACTTTCTATCAATATGCTTACAACAGCTGGGGTGATTGTATTTGGAACTTTACTTCAACAAGGGTTTACGATGCAACCAACTTTAAATTAAGAGAGAAGCTTCGCTTACTTATACAGTCCCCAATGATGTAACCAGTAAGCTGAAAATTTTCAATGTAAATCTTTCATTGATTGGAAGAAATCTGATTCAGTGGAATGCTTCCGGCCGTCACGAAGATCCGGAATCTGCTTTCTCGGGTGTTGGTGTAAACCAGGGTATCCTTCGCGCAACCTTGCCAAGTGTTCGCTCTTTAGGTTTCAAATTGGCACTTGATTTTTAATAATTGACTTTCATTGAAATAAATAAATAAATATGAAATCATTTTTGACGAAAATATCTGTAATATTCCTGCTCTTTGCAATAGTTTCATGTAACAAGGATTCGCTAAGGCAGTATGATTTATTACAACAAAAAAACGCAGTAGAGTCATTAAATGACCCCTATCTGCTCTCCTCAATTTTGAGGAAAACTTCTCTGTTCTATCAGGATATGGGTTGGGCTGCTACCAAACTTCCAGGAGCAGTTCAACATACAGAGCGCAACTATCAGGGAGGCGACAACTACTATTCTGCCTTCAAACAGCTTCCTAATGATATGTATTCAGCGATGGATATTCTCAAATTAATTGATGCTTCCATCAAATTGGCCGATGCAAGGGGATCAAAAACCCACGTTGGAATCTTTACTTCTTTCAGAGTACTTCTCTTTTCTTTCATGTCAGATTTTTATGGGGATGTATATTACACCGAGGCTTTGAAAGGTCGTGAAGGTATTTTGTATCCTGTTTACGACAAGCAATCAGTTATTTATGCAGGACTAATAAAGGAGATTGATGGTGCTATCGCTAACATTAATGCCGGTACAGATCCAATCAGTACCTCTTACGACCTGATGTTTGGAGGTAGTAAAGCTCAGTGGGCAAAATTTGCCAATTCTGTGAAGATGCGACTGCTAATACATGCCTCATCCAAAACTGAGTATTCATCAAAAATTGCTGCTGCTGCTGCCCAACCTTTGTTAAATGATGAAGCGGATCTTAATGCCTCTATTGCCTATGTTGGTACAACTACCGTAAACTCTTGGGTAGGTGGACCAAATAACTGGGGTAATGGTGGTGAATTCGAACGAAGAAGACCATGCAAAACTTTGGTTGATATCATGACAGCTAACAAAGACCCACGTATGAACGTATGGTTTGCTCCTGTTGAAAATCCGTGGACCAATGATCCTGCCTTGAACGGTAAAACAGTCAGCACGACCGATCAGAACGGATTTACATATACCTCTACCTGGGAATATATCGACAAAACCAATCCTGTAATTGCTGCTCAGGTACAAAATATTCTTGATGTAGATAAATTGTATGTTGGTTTTATCGCAGGTATGCCCGGAGATTGGAAAAATGGTAATGGTCACTGGAATACCTCTTTGGGTGGTACTTATGGAAACTTCAAAGTCTCCAAGTACTCAAAATTGTTTCAACAAAACTCACATGCACTGCTTCGTGCTCAGGTATTGAACAAAGATGAAATCTTGTTTGACCTTGCTGAAGCTGCCGTTAAAGGATGGGTATCATCAGGAACTGCAGACACTTATTACAAGGCTGCCATCAAAGCGAATATGAAACGTTGGG
>CAIRSO010000714.1 GCA_903881215.1 uncultured Bacteroidia bacterium | reverse complement strand
TTTCCTTGATAATCTGATAGCAGATTGATAATCCAAGTCCTGTACCTTTCCCTTCTTCCTTTGTGGTATAAAAGGGGAGCATAATATTAGTGAAATCTGTTTTTTCAATCCCAATTCCGTTGTCGATAATTTCAACTACCAAGGATTGATTACTCTCAAAGGTTTTGATATCAATAATCATTTCTTCGTACTCTTTTTGCCTGCTTTTCCTTTCGAGAACAGCATCTTTGGCATTATTAAGTAAATTAATGATAACCTGCTCAAAATTATAGGTATTACCAAGTATTTGCGGAATATTACTTTGAAGTTGAAACCTTAAATCAATCCCAAAGTGTTTAAATTGTTCAGAAATCATTGCTAAAGCATTTTCGATACTCGTATTTATATCGAATGCAATAGACAGGTAGGTATCCTGACTTCTCGAGAATGACCTGACATGATCGATTATATTCCTGATCCGGGATATGTTTTCGAATATTTTGTCTGATTTATTTTTGAGAAATTCTACGTTGATCGAATCTGTTTTCTCTGTTTCAAACAAAATCTTGTCCAGAACCATTGAAATAATATTTAAAGGCTGATTGATTTCATGGGCCATTCCAGTAGCCATTTCACCAAGATTGGCCATACGATCTGCATGTATCTGCTTTGCCTCGGTTTTCTTTCGTTGTGAAATATCACGGATAGTCATCATAAATGAAAAGTGTTTACCATCAACTCCCTGTATAAAAGTCGAACTTACTTCACTTTGAAATAGTGTTTGATTTCTCTTCCTGATTCCCACTTCTATATTTTGAGCAATTCCCTCATTTAGTGTTCTTTCAATTATTCCCAAATAGGTATTTTTATCCTCGGTATTGATAAATTCGGAGAATATTTTCCCAATCAACTCTGTCTTACTGTCAAAGCCAAATATTTCGATACCTATATCAGAGACATCTGTTATTATCCCGTTTAAGTCAATAAGAAAAATGCCATCCGGCGATGCATTCAGCATGGTCCTGTATTTTTCTTCGCTCAGCTTTAGGTTTTGTTCAGCCAAGATGCGTTCAGAAATGTCCTCTGAGATGCCAAGCAAGTATTCCGGATTTCCAAGGTCATCCAGAATTGGAACCTTTTGAGTATGCAATATCCGAACTCCCTGGTAACGGGTTTGAATTGTCTCTTTAGAGATATCAATCATAAGCTTATTCTTTAAAGTTAGCTGGTCATGCTCAATAAAGCCCTCGGCTTGTTCCTTCGGAAAGAAATCGAGATCATTTTTGCCAATAATTTCATCTTTCGCGATGCCGGTAAGGTTTTCACCTGCTTTGTTGAAGCGAACAAAATTCAGATTTTTTGCATCCTTGATAAATATCATGTTTGGAATATTTTCGATGATGGAATCCAGAAAATTATTTGCCTGATGCAGCTCTTTTTGTGCCAACTGCTCTGCGGTCAAGTCTTTGCATAACCCAAAAATGCAATCATCTCCATTCCATTTTCCAAACCAAATCCGCGTTTCTACAGGGATTTTTTTCCCATCCTTTTTTTTAAGGGGTAGAGGGCAATTGTTTCTTTTGCCAGTGAGCATGTCAGCAAATATCTGTTCCGCTTCATCACGGTCTTCGGCAGGATTTAAATCCAGTACATCCATTCCTAACAACTCAGGAATACTGTATCCTAATTTGTGAGACACCACATCATTTGTATGGATTATTTCACCCTGCATATTACCAACAATGACAAAATCGTCCAATGTTTCGAAAAATGTTCTGAAATTGGTTTCGCTCGATTTTAATTTTTCCTCTAGTCTTTTTTGTTCTGTGATCTCCCAATTTGTCCCGAGTATCTGTATTGGCTTTCCCTCCTCATCCCTAATAACCAGAGCATTTGCTCTTATATAATGAACAGAACCATCTTCCCAACTTATTCTGAACTCGGTGTCAAATTCTTTCTTCCCTTCTAATGCCAGTTGAAATTCGATACTTGTTTGCATTTGATCGTCTGGATGGATAGCACTTTGCCAGGAATTGTAAGATAATTTACTGATGCCTTTTATTCTCCCATATAATACATACATCCGTTCGTCCCACAATAACTCATTGCTTACTAAATCCAAATCCCAAACGCCTATCCCACCTGCCTGGACAGCAAGTGATAATCTGTCGGAAGTCTTTGATAGCAACTCCTGTAAATTTTTACGAAGGGTAATATCTTTCGTAAACCCAAGGAATCTGGTGTCGGAAAGTTTAACGGCAGAAAGTGCCCACCATTTTTTAGATCCGTTTTTATGTTTATAAGGTATCTCATCTGTCGCAAAACCATCCTCGACCACTTTTTTGAAACTCAGCAAACCTAGCTCCAGGTCCTCTTTGGGTAGAATATCGGAAATGGACATTGTTAATAGTTCTTCCGTTGAGTATCCTGTTATTCTGCTTGCCGAAAGATTAACATCCAGATATCTTCCGGTTTCATCCGTTACAAAAACTCCGTCCGGCGCATTGTCAATATAGCTCCTGTATTTTATTTCGCTCTCTTTTAATATGGTCTCAGAAAGCTTACGTTCTGTGATATCTTTATCTACACCTCTATATCCTTCAAGATTTCCTTCCTCGTCGAAAAAGGGTACTCCATTGGTGAGAAGACATATTCT
>CAIRSO010000713.1 GCA_903881215.1 uncultured Bacteroidia bacterium | reverse complement strand
TTTACGGAGATCATCTTCGTCACTTGCCTCGAAATAAAGAGTAGTCATATCGTAAAATACAACACTAATATTACCGGTTAAAACCTTCAACGTGTGTGCGAAGGCAATCTGCTCTACTTGTTCTTTCAATTGGTCATTGAGTTTGTCTAAAAAACGGTACACAGAATCAAGATCCAGAGTGACCCCTTGAAAACGATATAAATATTCAATGGTTTTCAACTTACTCAAAGGAAATGCCAGCCGGGCAATGACCAAATGTCTGAATAGCTCTTCATGCAGTTTGCCAAAACCAATATTGTCATATATCTTGCCGAAAATGATTTCTGGCCCCACAGTGCGAACGTTGGCATTGCCCAGAGTTGAAAAGACGTGTTCAACAACCGTATCGTTCTCGGAAATGAATAGTTTCCCCTGAGAAGATATTCTCTCAAGTTCTTGCTTGGCTAAATATGACAGCTTTTGCAGCTCCTGCTCGCTGTGACCACAGCCGATGGTTTTGACCACCCGGTATTTTCCTGATGTCTTGGCAATGATTTGAACGGAGATGCTACCTGATCTATTCTTGAGCTTGCGGATAAACATGCCCAAATATAGGCATGCAACACCCATTTTCAAAATCCATCTCAATAAAATCAAGGCTTTCAGAGCACCTTTTTATAAAGTGCGGAAAACAGGAGAAGTTTATGGCATCAACACTGTTTCCGCTTGCATTGGGAGTGTAAAAGTGGTGGATTTTATTTTGCCTGATCTTGGTCGAAGTTGAGCCACTTCCAATATAAATCCCGTCCATGGATGAGTTTGAATTGCCTGCCCAGGCTCCCATGATTTCGTTGCCCCGTATCAGCGTGTTTGACGCATCGCCAATCACGATTCCCTGGTACTGGATCGCCTCTCCTGTTTTCAGCGTTGCAACACCCTAGAAATTTTTAGCCACTATCCGGTATAGCTCAGCCTGTTGGTCGTCCATTTTGAGCAGCTGGGATTTTTCGTGTTTAGATTCTGGCAGAGAGTATGTGATCTGATACATGTTGTGCGTTAATTCGGCAGCCTTCCTGAGTGATATCGATGATTTTTCCTTATACAGCACTCGCTCGAGTTCTTTATATACGCAATAGGCAGTAAATGCGATGCAAATGTGGGCTTCGATCCGATGCCTCAGCCGATGATATATTGGGCGTATTCTCAGGTCTGTTTTCGACATCCTAAATGCCTTTTCAATAAACCACAAGTTTTTGTAATTCTCAACAACCTGTTTATCGTTAAGCTTAGTATTAGTAATATATCCCTTGAGGCCATCCCAGATTTTATCGTTGTTAAATTTATCGTAATCGATTTCAATGGTTATGTCTCCATGCAATTTTAAATATTTATTGTATCCTTTGTTGTTTATGTTCGATTTTGTAAGTTTTCCGGACTTTACCCTCTTCTCCAACCGATTCAGCCCTCTGGTCCTGGTGTGTTCATCCTTGGCAGCCCGATTTGTCGCATAGGAGACGATCAACCGGGTATTATTTTGTTTGTTTATGGTTAACAGCTGGGCTTCTCCAGGTTGTTTTTCCTGTATTTTTTTCTTGATCTTATCGGATTCATTTTTCAACCTTGCGCCAATGATGTATTCGTAATCCTTTTCTGCCAATGCCTTGATATTATCCTTTGATAACAATCCTGCATCGGCAACCACAACTGGCTTGTTCAGATTAAACTTTTTGCTAATCTTTTCAATAAATGGAATCAGGGTATGACCTTCATATATATTGCCTTCAAAAATGTCGTATCCAATCGCGTAACCACCCAAGCCAACCAGTAATCCTAAAAAAATCTGAGGGTTTTGGTGTTTGCCATCCTTACTGAAGCCCGTTTTACGGAGATCATCTTCGTCACTTGCCTCGAAATAAAGAGTAGTCATATCGTAAAATACAACACTAATATTACCGGTTAAAACCTTCAACGTGTGTGCGAAGGCAATCTGCTCTACTTGTTCTTTCAATTGGTCATTGAG
>CAIRSO010000712.1 GCA_903881215.1 uncultured Bacteroidia bacterium | reverse complement strand
TCACATTATCTGGATTTGCTTTCGGAGTCAGGCTTGTTGGCCGGACTTGAGAAATATGCTGGAAATGTGATCAGAAAGCGATCATCGAGTCCTAAATTTCAAGTATACAACAATGCTTTATTTAGTGCAATGGACCACATCAAGTATGCGGATGTTGTTGTGAACCCTTCAAAATGGGGTCGTTTAGTAGAATCTTCAATAGGAACACACTTGTTAAATAATGCTTTGACTGAAAGATACAATGTGTATTATTGGAGGGAAGGAAATCAGGAAGTGGATTTTGTTTTGGAGAAAAATGGACGTACCATTGCAATTGAAGTAAAAAGTGGAAGAGGTTATATGCCAGTCGGAATGAAACTCTTTGACCAGAAGTTCCATCCTGATAAGCTGCTATTGGTTGGAGCAGGTGGATTACCTTTCGAAGATTTCCTTAGGATTAATCCGGTTGAATTGTTTTAAAATATAGAGAAATTATAAGATCACATCTTGTAGAGTTTACGGAAATATGAAGATCCTAATTATTGAAGATGAAAAAACGCTTTCGGATGCCATCGTCGAATACCTCGATGGGAAAGGGCATCTGTGCGAAGTAGTTTATACCTTCGAAGAAGCGGTTGAGAAGATTGAATTGTATCAATATGATTGCATGGTGGTCGACATCAATCTGCCGGATGGCAGCGGACTGGACCTTATCCGGCTTTTAAAAAAGCGATCCATCACGGTAGGGATTATTGTTGTATCTGCCCGTAATTCTCTGGATAATAGGATTGAAGGATTGGAAATTGGCGCTGACCATTATCTTACAAAACCTTTTCATCTGGCAGAACTCAATGCACATCTGAAATCAATTCATCGCCGTATTAGCTTCAACGGTAGCAATGAATTGATATTGAATGAGATTAAACTAATCCCGGATGAACACCGCGCTTTTGTGCTCGACCAGGAGCTGGTTTTAACCAAAAAGGAGTACGAATTGTTGCTCTTTTTTATCTCCAACAAGAACAAAATCATCACCAAAGCCGGATTGGCAGAACACCTGTGGGGCGACCACATGGATGCCGCCGATTCATATGACTTTATCTACACCCACATCAAAAATCTTCGCAGGGAACTGCTGAAAAAAGGGTGCAAAGATTACATCAAGACAATTTACGGACTTGGCTATAAATTCGATATCACTTGAGACTGTTAACGAAAACGACCCTTAATTTATTGTCTATCTCCCTGTTTATCTATCTTTTCGGGGTGATAGCATTTTATTATTCATTGCGATATCAGGTTGACAACAATGTCAACAAAGAGATGGAGAAGCGGAAAAATAGCATTGTCCGACAAATGGAAGAGGCGCATTCTTCAGTTAGTCAGCCGCCCAGCCGAAATGAGATGGTGATAATAACGCCTGTTGATGGTGCCGGATCAACCGACCGCTATGCTGATACCTTTATTTTCAACAAAGAAGAAAAGCGTTACCAGCTTTTCAGACAACTTGGTTTTAGGGAGACCGTAAACAAGCAACAATACGATATCCGCATCTTTAAGTCATTGGAAGAGACAGATAATCTGATAGTTAGTATAATTATGACTATGACCATTTTGGTGATCCTGTTGATCATCACTCTGCTCATTGTAAACAGATATTCGTCCAGATTGGTTTGGAAAGTGTTTTACGATACGGTCGGAAAAATTAATCGCTATGACCTGAATACCCATGAGGAATTTGCATTGCAGGATTCTGATGTTAAGGAGTTTGCTGATCTCAACAGGGTATTGAGAACCATGACGGAGCGGATCAAAAATGATTATCTGAACCTGAAAGAGTACACTGAAAATGCTTCTCACGAAATCCAAACGCCGCTCGCTATCATTAATTCCAAATTGGAACTTTTACTTCAATCTGGCGTGATGAATGAAAAACAGTACAAAGCACTTGCGGATGCCTATGAAGCATCCATCCGGTTGTCAAAATACAATAGTACCCTGATTTTGCTGGCAAAAATTGAGAACAAACAGTTTCCTGAGTCTAAAATGGTTAGTCCGGAGGCTATACTTACCACTTTGCTTGAAAATCTTGATGATCTTATTCGCTCAAAGAAGCTGGAAGTAATCAGACAAATCACACCGAATTGCACGGTGCAGATGAATCCTTACCTAGCTGAAATGCTGATTGTTAACCTGGTAAAAAATGCTGTCAGGCACAATGTGAAAGGCGGAAAACTTGTTATTGAAGTAGGGGAATCTTTTCTTCAGATTTCCAATACAGGCCCTGATCTTCCGCTGGATAAAAACCTTCTTTTCAAACGATTCTACAAATCATCTTCTTCTCCTGAATCGTTGGGTCTGGGACTTGCTATCGTTCAAAAAATCTGTGCTCTTTATGGATTTGAGGTGAGTTATCAATTTCGTGAGCAAATGCATTGTCTGAAGATTTGTTATAGAAATGAAGCTTGAACGATTTTAAATAGACAGATTCGGGTTATTTTGATTTAATCCAGATAGTTAAATTCGTTGATTTCTTCATGTAGAGTTAAAGAAGAAAAATTATCTTTTTTCTATTCGATTCAAGGGGTTAAATGGATGTTAAGTAAAATAGAATCAGTGATTTATACTGAGCATTATTTAGGCAATGTCTATTTTCCCCAAAACCTGGTAGATGTCGTTAAAATAGGTTTTACTGAAAGCTTTTAAAGATTTCCACATAATGAGTTAATGGTGGTAGTCTAACTTCAGATTTACTACAGAATCTGTTTCTAATATCGCTTCTGAAAACAGAAAGAGGCACCAACTCATGATAGGATTACTCGGATTAAACCACAAATCAGCACCCATAGAAGTGAGAGAGCGTTTTGTCTTTTGCGAAGAAGATATCAAACGTTTTATTCCTTTGTTAAAACTTAATGGAGTGACCGGCGCGATCGTTTTGTCCACCTGCAACCGCACGGAGGTCTATTACGAGATGAATGAGTTTGTGGTACCATTAACTCCCTCCGACATTGAGAATTTGCTCTTTACTTTTAGGAAAGCAAACAAAGAGGTTCGAAAATATTTTTATCATAAAGAAAATGAGGCAGTTGCAGTTCATCTTTTCCATGTCGGATCTGGATTAGATTCCATGGCACTGGGTGAATACCAAATTGTCGGACAGATAAAGACTGCTATTCAGATCAGCAAAACACACAAACTGATCAGCTGCGGACTAAGTAAACTATTCGATGATGCGCTCAAAGCGGGCAAGCAGGTACGAACCGAAACAGCACTCAACCTCGGGGCTGTTTCCATTAGCTATGCCGGAGTTGAACTTGCATCCAAAAAGTTGCATCATCTTAATACTCATCCTGTTTTACTTGTTGGAGCCGGACAGACCAGTGAATTGACCATACAAAATCTGATAAAGAAATCCTGCTCGCTTTTCACAATTGTCAACAGAACCAGGGAAAAAGCCGAAGAGCTGGCCGAAAAATACCATGCCACCGTAGCCGAGATTGATCAATTGGCCGAACTTTTGTTAATCAACGACATAGTTATCACCTCCACCGCGTCAAAGAAACCACTTTTTGACGTCCAGATGGTTAAAGATGCCATGGTTAAGAGGGAAGACAAACCACTTTTCTTTATCGATCTATCAGTACCCAGGAATGTTGCCATGGAGGTTGGAGATCTTGACCATGTTCATGTTTATGATGTTGACGCACTCAACCATGTGATAGAGAATAATCTGGAGAAGAGAAAAGGTGAAATATTTTTGGCAGAGCAAATGATTGCTGCCTCAGTTGCTGAATTTATGAAATGGTTCAATATCAGAGCTCTGGCCCCAACTTTCAGAACAATTTCGACGAGCTTTCAGGAAGCTAGTAAGAATGTTTTGGACGGCATGATCAAGAATAGGGAAGATGAGGAGTACGAGAGGGCACTTGAATATGGTGACCTGATCACAAAAAAATTGATTGGCATGATGATAGAGAATATCAAGTCGGTCACGGATAACGGCTGTAACAGAGAATATATTACAGTTGTAAATCAATTATTTGCACAGAATTAAGCATGGATCAAACCATCCGTATAGGCACCAGGGGAAGCCAATTGGCCCTCTATCAAGCCAATGTAGTTAAAGAAGAATTAGCCAGGAAATTTCCAGAACTCCTCTTTCAGATTGTGGTTATCAAAACCAAAGGGGACAAGATATTGGATGTGCCACTCTCTAAAATTGGAGACAAAGGGTTGTTTACCAAGGAGCTGGAAGTCGCTATGTTCGATAATGAGATCGACATGGCAGTTCACAGCCTGAAAGATTTGCCCACACGTTTCCCCGAAGGAGTTGTTTTGGGAGCCGTCCTAAAGCGGGGAGAGGTAAGGGATGCACTGATCAGTTCTACCAAAAGAACACTTAAGGATCTTACAATATCTGATATTATTGCCACTTCAAGCTTGCGGCGCAAGGCACAATTGCTTCGTCTTAACAAGGATTTTAACATCGTTGAGATTCGCGGGAATGTGAATACCCGTATCCGGAAGATGGAGGAAGGCTACTGCACAGTTATGGTGATGGCTGGTGCCGGACTGCAGCGATTGGGCATGGACCAATACATTTCCGAGTTGATTGACATCGATCTTGTGATTCCGGCCTGCAGTCAGGGTGCCATTGCCATCGAGATTCGCGAAAATGACCCAGAAATATCCAAACTGGTTGATGCCATAAACGACAAAGAGACCTTGCTGGCCACCGATGCGGAACGTGCCTTCCTGCGGACTTTAGAAGGTGGATGTCAGATCCCGGTTGGAAGTTACAGCAGTATCGTCGGAGATCAATTTGAGATAACAGGTTTTATCTCCAGTATTAATGGGGCCGAATTTATTCAGGACAAGGCGGTTGGACCTATCAGTCAGGCTGTTGGGCTATCTGAAAAGCTAGCAGAAGATTTACTTAGCCGTGGCGGCAGAGAGATATTGAAAGCCATTCGGTTGGACGATCCGTTTGAGAAAAGAAAGGAGCTTCCATTGTATGGCAAGACAATTATCTCGACACGCGCCCTCGAAACAGGAGATACGCTTCCTGACCTACTGTCGGCGCAAGGGGCAACTTTGCTTTCATTGCCAATGATTGAGATAAAGCCTTCAAATGTACCTCCCGGTGACATTGAAAAAATCAAGCAATTGAGCAGTTACGACTGGCTCTTTTTTACGAGCAGAAACGGCGTTGCCAATTTCTTTAAGCTCTTGATCGATAGTACTGGAAACTCAGAGTTGCCAGCTTCTCTCCAGGTTGCCGTTGTTGGTTCAAAAACCTCTTCAGAACTGGAATATTACGGCTATAAGCCTGCATTTACCGGGAAAGAGCACGGCTCTGCAGAAATGGCTGCGGAATTTTTAGCGTCCATCAATCCTCAAAATAAAAAGATACTGTTGTCTCTTGGGAATCTTGCCGACGATTCATTAAAAAATGCCCTGGGCATCAACAATCAGGTTGACAGGATCGATGTCTACGAGACCTGCCAACCAAAGAGCGCTGATCCAATGGTTATTAAGCAGATTTCAGACGGAAATTACGATTTGATATTGTTTACGAGTCCGTCAACTTTCCATCATTTTTCCTCCTTTGTAGACACAGGTCTGCTTGGTGACTTAAAAATCGGAAGCATCGGAACAACTACATCCAAAGCGATACGGGAGGCAGGTTTTGAACCCCTGATGACAGCCAAAATGTCAAATACGGAAGGTCTTACAGAGGCCATCCTTCACTTTTATAAACAACAATAAAAATTATATCATGAGATTTCCAGTAACAAGATTAAGAAGATTAAGATACAACAGCGTTTTAAGAGAAATGGTCACAGAGACAAAATTGTCGGCCGATGATTTCGTCATGCCATTATTTGTCTGTTCTGGTACGAAAGTGAACAACCCTATCAGCTCGATGCCGGGAAATTCTCAGCTATCGGTTGACCTTCTCGTCGAAGAGTGCAAAAACATTGTTGCTGCCGGTGTAAAATCTGTGTTGCTTTTTGGAATTCCACCTGTTAAAGATGAAGATGGAAGTGTTGCCTGCGAGCACAATGGCATTGTTCAGCAAGCCATCCGTGCCATCAAACAGGAGCCGCTTACCAAAAACCTGTTTGTGATAGCCGATGTCTGCAACTGCGAATATACCGTTCATGGTCATTGCGGAACCATCGTTGACGGGGATGTCGAGAACGACCTCACCCTGGTTACGCTGGCCAGACAATCAGTTTCATTGGCTGAAGCCGGTGCGGATATGATTGCTCCGAGCGACATGATGGACGGACGGGTTGGAATAATCCGCGAACAATTGGACGAAAACGGATTCTATAAAATTCCAATCATGGCCTATTCTGCCAAATATGCTTCCGGCTTTTATGGACCATTCCGCGAGGCAGCCGAAAGCGCACCAAAGTTTGGCAACCGGGCCACTTACCAGATGAACCCAGCCAACTCGGATGAGGCGATTCGGGAAGTGGAGCAGGATATTGCAGAAGGTGCTGATATAGTAATGGTTAAACCTGCTTTGAGTTACCTTGACGTGATTCACAGGGTTAAAAATGAGTTCAAAATGCCTGTGGCAGCGTACAATGTAAGTGGTGAGTTTTCCATGGTTAAAGCTGCCGCTGCAAATGGTTGGATCGACGGACCTCGTGTTATGATGGAAATCCTGACTTCGATCAAGCGGGCAGGGGCTGATATTATTATTACGTATCATGCAGTTGAAGCAGCAAAGATTTTAAAAGGATAAGCAATATTTCAATTGGTCGCCCCAACATTGCGCCCCAACATTGCGCCCCTACATTGCGACCGTAGGAGCGGCCCTGTGTGGCCGCCCGAATATGAAGGATGGACAAAAGTGACCGTCCCTGCAATTAAAAAATAAATAGGATGGAATTTAACAACAGTATATTAGCCTTCGAGAGGGCGCAAAAAAGCATCCCGGGAGGTGTGAATTCCCCGGTAAGGGCTTTCAAAAGTGTGGGATTAAATCCGGTTTTTGTCAAAAAGGCCAAAGGGACAACCATTACAGATCTGGATGGAAATCAATATATTGACTGCCTTGCATCCTGGGGACCAATGCTTTTCGGTCATGCCCATGAGCGTATTTTACAGGCAATCAGCGAAGCAGCGGTCAACGGTACAAGTTTCGGTGCCCCCTCACAATATGAAACGGAAATGGCCGAGCTGATCATCAAAATGGTTCCTTCCATCGAGATGGTGCGGATGGTCAGTTCAGGCACAGAGGCGACCATGAGTGCTATCCGGCTGGCCCGCGGTTACACGGGAAGAGAGGCATTTGTCAAATTTGCAGGCAATTACCACGGTCATGGCGACAGTTTTCTGATCAAGGCCGGATCCGGTGCGATGACATTGGGCATTCCCAATAGTCCGGGTATCACCAAGGGAACGGCAAAGGACACTCTGATGGCCGAATACAACAATCTTCCTTCTGTGGAAGCACTCTTTCTGGAAAGAGGCAGCGAAATTGCCGCGGTTATTCTGGAGCCGGTTGCTGGAAATATGGGTGTTGTTGTCCCAACAAAAGAATTTTTGCAGGGATTGAGAGATCTGACTACAAAATATGGGGCTTTGCTGATTTTTGATGAAGTAATTACCGGTTTCAGACTGGCCAGAGGCGGTGCACAAGAGTATTTTGGCATCCTCCCAGACCTGACAACTTTGGGTAAAATCATTGGCGGTGGACTTCCGGTTGGAGCATATGGCGGACGTAAAGAGATCATGGAGATGATGGCACCTGTTGGGCCAGTATACCAGGCTGGTACTTTATCCGGAAATCCTCTGGCCATGGCGGCTGGAATTGCGATGCTGACCATGATTGATGAGACAAAAGACCTTTATTCTGCGATGGAGCGCAAGGCTGCCCGACTTGAAAAAGGAATCCTTGAAAATTTGAAAATTGCAGGAATCAAAGGTGTAGTGAACCGTGTAGGTTCCATGATGACCCTGTTTTTTACCGAATCACCAAAAGTGACCAATCTTGATGAGGCAATGACATCGGATACAGAACGATATGCAAGCTATTTTAAACAATCTCTGGAAAGCGGCATCTATCTTGCACCTTCACAATTCGAATGTCTGTTTGTTTCTTATGCCCATACGGATGAAGAGATTGATCGGATGATAGATGCTAATTTGCAGGCGCTAATAAAGTTATGAGTTATAAGTTATGAGTTATGAAGAGGTGGCTAATTGCCAATTGCAAAAAGGTCAAAAGCCGCTTCCAACCAATTACGAAAAAATGAGCAAATCAATATTTTTAGATACAATAAATGGTCAGAGTACCAGTCGTCCGCCGGTTTGGTTTATGCGCCAGGCGGGACGTGTATTGCCCAATTATCTCAAACTTCGGGAACAACATTCCTTCACTGAACTGATGCATTCGCCCAGGCTGGCTGCGGAGGTTACATTGATGCCAGTTTACGATTTGGGTGTCGATGCGGCCATACTTTTTTCAGATATTTTGGTGATTCCGGCTGCCTTGGGAATGAAGCTGAATTTTACTGATTCGGGTCCGAAATTTGATGTTGCTTTGAAAGAATTGGCTGATCCAGCGGTAATTTTAAATCCGGATGCCACCAAATTGAATTATATCTATGAAGCAATTGATGAGATTATCCGCACCAAACCGGCTGATATTCCTTTGATCGGTTTTTGCGGAGCACCATTCACAACCCTTTGTTACATGGTTCAAGGACTAAGCTCAAACCATACTTTTCCGGATGCAGTTGCCCTGCTGTACAAAGACAGAAAGATGACGCACAAGCTTTTATCCGCCATTACTGAACTATCTGTTGAATATGCCCGAAATCAAGTGAGACATGGCGTAAGTGCATTCCAGATATTTGAAACACATGCCGGTTTAATACCTGCTGACCTTTATCAGGAGGTGATGATGCCTTATGTCAGAAAGATTGCCCAAGCTGCAAGGGAAGAAGGTTGTCCGGTGATATTTTTGCCGAAAGGACTCGGATATGGAATTAAACATATCCTACCGGAGGATGCTGACTTCTTAAGCATTGACTGGCAAATACCCATCAGCGAGGCGCGAAGTTTGGTCCACCGGGATATTGGTCTTCAGGGAAATCTCGACCCCAGATTGCTTTTTGCCGACAAGGGTACTATCCTTGAAACCCTTGAAAAATATGTAGAATTTGGTTCAAAAGAGCATGCCTGGATCTTTAATCTGGGTCATGGCTTCATGCCGGGTATTCCGTTCGAAAACGCCAAATTGGTGGTCGACTGGATCAAGAAAACCAATTGGAAGAGGGGATAAGTGATGGATATTAGCACAGATTTTCTGCATAAATACAATGTTTCCGGCCCGAGGTACACCAGCTATCCTCCAGCCAATTTTTTCAATCAGGACTTTACGACTGAAGATTATATCCGCGAGCTTGAATCCTCCAACCGGCAAAATCCGGCAAACATTTCGCTGTATATTCACATTCCATTTTGTCCTAAACGCTGCCATTTTTGTGGCTGTTCCACAGTGATTGCTCAGCGCAAACTCATAGTCGAAAGATATATCCAGGCACTTAAAACAGAGATAAAGTCTGTCGCTGCTTTACTTGACAATTCAAGAAGTGTTACCCAGATTCACTGGGGAGGCGGCACGCCCAATTCGATCTCTATGAGTTATATCAGGGAGATTATGGACTGGATTCGGGTCCATTTTTCTTTAAGCGAAAATGCTGAGATTGCCATGGAATGCAGTCCGGCGTACCTTGATTACCCTCACATCGACCAATTGGCCGAAATGGGGTTTAATCGTATCAGCCTTGGAATTCAGGATTTCAGAGAAGATGTTTTGAATGTTGTCAACCGTGATGCGCCAAGACATCCGGTCAGCGAAGTAGTCGAATACCTGCGTACAAAGGGTTTTAGGGGAATCAACCTGGATTTTATCTACGGACTTCCGATGCAGACCCTCGAGAGTTTCAAAAACACCATCGATCAGGCCATCGGCATCCGGCCCGACCGCATTGTAACCTTTTCCTATGCTCATGTGCCATGGGTCAAAGAGGCCCAAAAGCAGCTTGAGGTCATTGGATTGCCAGATGCGGATCTTAAGATGAAGCTATTCCTTCAGGCTACTGCACAGTTGAAGGAGGCCGGTTATACCACGATTGGGATCGACCATTTTACACTTCCCGACGACGATCTGACCAAGGCCTTCAACACAAAACAGCTTCACCGTAATTTCCAAGGTTACTGTACGCTGGAAACTACCGGACAGGTTTATGCGTTTGGGGCTTCTTCCATAAGTCAGCTTTATGGGGCCTATGCGCAAAACCATAAGGAGATTACAAAATACATGGAGGCCATAGAAACATTTGGGTTCGCCATTGAAAGAGGTTATAAGCTAACCAGTGAAGAATTGATTGTCAGAACGGTGATCAATTCAATTATGTGTAACGGATTGCTTCAATTTGAAGATTTGGCCGTTGAATTTGGGCTTTCGGTGGACGCACTGAAAAAATTACTTTCGTTCGATCTTGCGAAATTTGATGAATTTATTGAAGATGGACTGATGAATCTCGAAAAAAATACTATCCGTTTGACAGAAAAAGGTTTTCTTTGCGCTCGCAATATTGCCATGGCCCTCGATCCGGCCTTGAAGTCTGGTGATGGGGTTTATTCCAGAACGGTCTAGGAAGGACTGGGAGACTGAAGACTGAGAGACTGGGAGACTAGGGGACTTGGAGACTGGGAGACTTGGAGACTGGGAGACTGGGAGACTGGGAGACTAGGAGAGTTGGAGACTGGGAGACTGGGAGACTAGGGGACTTGGAGACTAGGAGACTGGGAGACTGGGAGACTGGGAGACTGGGCGAGTGGTTGAAGAAGGAAGAAGGAAGAAGGAAGAAGGAAGAAGGAAGAGAGAAACGAGAAACGGTGAAACATTGAAGCGGGGACTAGTTTAATTTCTTCTTTAATCGGTGTAATTTGCGTAATTCGTGGTAGGGAGGGGTTTATTTGCACAATCGAGATTTGTAATTCTAAAATTGGAGCATGAGAGGTGTTTTATTGGTCAACATGGGTGGTCCCGAATCACCGGAAGAACTTAAAAAGTTTCTGTCACGGATGTTCAAGGATCCCGCTATCCTTCCTTTCAGTAAACCTGTTCGGCATCTCCTGGCTTTTATCATCAGCCGTTCGCGCTATAGAAAATCATGGAAAAAATACGAATTGATCGGAGGAACACCTCTGGTTAAATCAACTTTTCAAACAGCCCGGGCACTTCAATCCATTCTTGGTGAATTATTTGAAGTTAAATATGCTTTTTCCTATTCGTCACCGGATATAGCGAAAACATTGAATGATTTCAAAAGGGAAGGAATCAGTAAAATACACGTAATACCACTCTATCCTCAGTCTAGCTTTACCACCACTTTAAGTGTGAAGGCTGATATTGAAAAGGTCAAAGAAAAGCACCCGTTTTTCGATCTGACTGTTCAGGAGGAATTTTACACTCATCCGGACTTTGTTGCTTTTTGGACGTTTCAGATTCAGAAGCATATCAAAGAACATGGCATTGAAAATCCAACATTGGTGTTCAGTGCACATTCTATTCCTGAGAGCTATGTCTTAAAGGGTGATACCTATCCGACCGGCATTGTCAACAGTGCAGCCCTGATTGCAGAAAATCTTGGATTCCATTATGAAGCAGTTTTTCAATCCGGAATGAAAAGAGGCAAATGGATTGGTCCGGATGTCAAGGAGCATCTTAAAACAATGAAAGAGGAAGGTATTGATGATCTCGTACTGATACCAATCAGTTTCGTTCACGAAAATCTTGAAACAAAATATGATCTGGACCATGAATTGATTCCATATGCCAAAGATGAACTGGGTTTTAAACATGTATCAAGAGTTCAATTGCCTGAGGCTGATCTGTTGTTTGTTAGTATGTTGGTCGATTTAGTTTTAAAGTCATGAGGGACGTAGTAGTACTTGGTGCCGGATTGACGGGCATGACCACTGCCTTTCATTTACAAAAGAGGGGACTGGATTTTGCGCTTTTGGAAAAGGCCGGAAGGGTTGGCGGAGTTATCAAAAGCATCAAGGAGGATGGTTTTTTATACGAAGAAGGCCCTAACTCGGGTGTCATTGGTAACATTGAAGTAGTTAAACTTTTTGAAGAGCTTGCGGCAGAATGTGAGATGGAAGTGGCCAGCAATCTGGTAAAGAAAAGATATGTCCTGAAGGATGGAAAATGGGAAGCCTTACCTGGTGGATTGAAAGCCGCTATTTCCACACCGCTTTTCAGCCTAAAAGATAAATTCAGAATTCTGCTTGAACCTTTCAGACCGGCAGGGAAAAATCCACATGAGACCTTGGCCGGACTGGTGAGACGTCGTATGGGGAACAGCTTTCTTGATTATGCCATCGATCCATTTATCATTGGCGTATATGCAGGAGATCCCAACCGTTTGGTTCCTAAATATGCTCTACCAAAACTATATCAGCTTGAACAGCAATACGGTAGTTTTATTGGTGGATCAATTAAGAAGCAGTTTCAGTCCAAAACGGAGGAGATGAAAAAAGTAACCAGAGGGGTCTTCTCTGTAAAAGGTGGAATATCAGCTTTGATCGATGCGCTGGAGAAAAAACTGGGGGAGAATCGTATTTTTCTTAATGCCAACGATATAACAGTAAAGCCTGTTGCGGATTATTTTGAAGTATCCTGGACAAACAGCCAAAATGAAAAAATAACCCTGGAAACCAAAAAAATAATTTCGACCATTGGAGCCCATCAGCTCACCGAAGTCTTGCCTTTCATTTTAACTGAAGAGCTTTCTAAAATCACATCACTTCACTACACAAAAGTATTGGAGGTTGTCGTTGGGTTTAAAGAATGGAATGGAATGAAACTTGATGCCTTTGGGGGCTTAATTCCTTTTGTGGAGAAGCGAGATTTGTTGGGAGTACTATTTATGTCCTCTCTTTTCAAGGATAGGGCACCGGAGAATGGGGCACTTTTTTCCATTTTCATGGGAGGAGTTAGACGGCCTGATATTTATCAACTCGCAGATGATGAGGTGATAAAAATTCTTGAAAAGGAATTTTGCGATATCATGCAGGTTGAAGGATTTCGACCCGATCTATTTAAGATCATACGACATTCCTGGGCCATCCCTCAATATGAGGCTGATAGCGGAGAACGGTTCAAAACCATTGAAGAAATAGAACGACAATACCCCGGTTTGGTGATTGGTGGCAATCTCAGAGATGGCATTGGAATGGCAGACCGTATTTCCCAGGGAAAAAGACTCTCAGAAGCCGTCTGAAAAAAAGATGGTCCAAAGCGCTCCAAATTAACAAGAGACCCATTTATTCTCTTATTTTTGTTTGATAAACCGTTTGTCATGACTTTAGCTACCTTGCTTATTCAGGATCATCAAGTCATAAAGACTGTTCACACTGTCATCAGTGGGTCATTTTTACTTGTGGCTTCCTGGTTGTTCTACAGGTCGCTGCGCGGATATATTATGGATTTGAACTACTCCCGCCTCGACAAATTTCTCTCTTATGCCTTCATAGTTAACCTATACCTCCAACTCATTTTCGGATTGCTTCTGATTGTAAATCCAGAGGCTGTTTCGGCGCAGGAGCTAGTGAATCAAGATATTACCATGAAGATGGTGACCAAAAGATTTTGGCCCATCGAGCACATCGTCCTGATGCTTTTTGCCCTATTTATTGCCAATCTTGGACTTATCTTTTCTAACAGTACCCAAATTGACAGGGAAAAACACCGGAAAGTGCTCATCTACTATGCAATAGCTATCGCGATGATTGGATTGTCGCTTAGTTCGACCTATTTGAGATAATATTTTTTATCAATTTCTTTCATTCATGCCAAATCTTTATCTGATACCGACAACCCTTGGAGAGACCGCTGTTGAAAAGGTACTTCCGGCAAAAAATATGGAGATTGTGAGATCACTTTGCTACTTTGTGGTCGAAAATACCCGTACAGCACGTCGTCATCTCAAGAAAATGGTACCGGAAATTGTCATCGATGACCTGGATTTTAAGGAGTTGAATGAACATACCCAAGTAGCTGAGCTTGAATTGTTGCTGAGCCCATTGAACCAAGGTTTTAATGTTGGGATTTTATCTGAAGCGGGTTGCCCGGGAGTGGCTGATCCGGGAGCTGACCTTGTTATGCTCGCTCATGAAAAAGGTATCAGGGTGATTCCCCTCGTAGGACCTTCCTCTATCTTGCTTTCATTGATGGCATCGGGTTTGAATGGTCAGAATTTTGCCTTTATTGGCTATATTCCTGTCAAACCAGCCGAAAGATCCGCTGCTATCCGCGACATTGAAAGATCTTCTTCCAGAGACAAGCAGACGCAGATATTCATTGAGGCTCCTTAACGCAATGCCAAGTTACTGGATGATCTCCTTGCTGTCTGCAATAGTCAGACGAGGCTCTGTATTGCCGTTGATATCACTCTGGAGAGCGAATTTGTTGTAACGAAAACAATTGCGCAGTGGAAACGGGCAATACCGGATATCAATAAACGACCGGCGATTTTCTTGCTGCAAGGCACTTGAGGAAGGACTGGGGGACGGGGAGACTTGGGGACTGGGGGACTTGGAGACGGGGGGACTTGGGGACTGGGAGACTGGGGGACTTGGAGACTTGGAGACGGGGAGACATGGGGACTTGGGGACTTGGAGACTTGGAGAGTGGTTGAAAAAGGAAAGTGAAGAGAGAAATTAGAACAGGGAAACGTGAAACGTGAAACGGAGAAACGAGAAGAGGGAAGCGTGAAACGTGAAACGGAGAAACGAGAAACTGAGAAACGAGAAGAGGGAAACGTGAAACGTGAAACGGAGAAACGAGAAGAGGGAAACGTG
>CAIRSO010000711.1 GCA_903881215.1 uncultured Bacteroidia bacterium | reverse complement strand
ATAAAGTGGTATCATCGCCTCATCCCTGTAAAACGGGGAGTAGGTAGGATTTTTATCATCATAGAGCTTGTATTGCGAAAACTGCGTATCCGAACTGAAATACAGAAGGTCGCCATCTGTGGTAATCCCCATTCCTTTACCGACAGATATTTGCTTTCCATCACCCGTAACTTGCAATCCGCAAATTATCCCTACGCCCAGGAGCTGCGTGCGGGTAAGGCGCGTCTGATCCTCTGTATAACCGGCAACACTGTTTAGCTGCATGGCTGTCAGCACCTGGTCCTTTTCGAAGATGCTGTATCCGGTCGTAATCTCGTCCAGGCTTTTCAGAATCTGTGTCATGATGTCATTATTTTAGTGCGTTATTTTACTTTTATTAGTTTTCCTGTGAACCGATTGCGGTATCACCAAGAATAAATTTTGGTTCGTTCGTGTCGCAGGCCCTAAGCAATTCAGACGGATAGATGTTTCTGACTTCGTAAAGCGACGCGATGAATTTCTGTAATTTCTTGAGCCGGTCATTGCCATCCTTGCCACTTTTCAACAAAATCCAATCGTGGTAGGCATTTTCAAGTACCGACATATCCTCTTTGCTAATCCAGCATATTTTTGGAAGAATATGGGCAGGCGTTTCTTCACGGATAATCTCTTCCACAAACCTTCGGAAAGGCATGTTTCTGAATCGTCCGTTTTCGGCAGGAAGTATCACATGAATACGGTAAGAATAAGGGTCAAAATCCGCACATGAAGTCTGGGTAGATGCCTTACAAACCGGCAAAAAAGGATCTCCCTCCTGGCTCGGTCTTAGCAGGATATTCTCAATCAGAAACATCCCTTCATCGCTGTAATTCCGCTGCAGATAACTTATTAAATCTTCCAGAGCTGTATTCATCTCTGCTTCTGTATCGAAATACTCTATTCTTCTGGCAATTACTTCACCCGAACCATCCACCACATTGAAATAATGCCGGTTGTCGATGGTCTTTTTCTTTTCGTAGCCGGATAGCTGCATACCGGTCTGGATAGCAACTTTCATTGCTTCCAGAGCCTTGTCCTCTGTAAGATAATGCGTGCTGCCGCTGAGGATAATTTTACCTGTCTGACTGTTTCTTACCCTGAAACGAAATTCATCACCAGGCGTGGTGTCAATCTCGGAATAGATCGAATAGTTGACAGAGCTAAGATTCCGGCGTGTAAAATTTGGGATGGCCAACAATTTGGCGAGTCTCTTTTCGAGTCCTGATACATTTGAACTGTTCCACAAATCGAATTCACCATTGAGACTATAGTTGTAGGCCAGTGCCCGTTCGCTGCTAATGATGGGATAGTTTGCCAAAAAATCACACTTGTAGCGTGCAATAGATTCCGGACTTGCGCCAAGCGCTGAATGAACCAGATTGGCAAAATCAGTGAACCGCTCGGCGAAGCGCGAAATGAGGTGATCCAAAAAACGATTGCGACGTTCGGAATGCACCAGCTGATCTTCAGTTAGAGTCTCCAGGGTAGTAAGAATATCATCTCCTGTCGGACCATAAATTTTCTCATATTCCGAAAAGGAGTCTACTACCTGATAAAAATAGGTGCGCTCCACAGCCCGATCGGTCGAGAAAAGTTCTTTGAGATGATGCAACTGTGAAAAATAGTTGGCCATCAACTGATCGAAAAATAGCAGGTAAGCTTTTAGTTGGGCAGCCAATGCAACACGCTCATCGGTGGCTGTACTGGATAGACCAGCATCACTCAGCCCATATAACGCCGGAAAATCATTTTGGAAGGAATAGTATGCTTCCGGATTCCTGAATTTTCCAAGTGGAATTGGCAGATCATTTGCGGTCCCTGCAGCCGGTTTATCAGGATATTGCGCATACAACTCACCCAATTTTGCCAGAACATTACCCGCCTGAGGATAAACAGGCATATTGCGTTTGAAGAACTTCAAAAAATAGTTGGTATCCTCAATAAAATCGATAGCCAGAGTTGGCTTCCTGCCGAAAATGACGGGAACCACCCATTTGTTTTCAGGGGGAATGGCAGGCGTATCCGGCTCCTCAGGAAATGGGATCACCAATATGTCCCTGACTGCCACCACACCTTTGATATCCATAATCAGGTTGATGATATCGGAAAGATTAATTGAAGTTCTTAATTCAGCTTTTTCAAGCTCACGGTCATCAATGAAACCTGTATTCAGGGCAGGTCCATCAAAAATTTCATCTGCTGTATACACCGTACCATCCTCCTTCTTCCGTGCGAGCATCTGACTCAATGAATAAAAGCGGATGGAGGGACAGAGGTAGTTTTGTACCCGGTAAAATATTTCGGCCTTTACTGCTGATACATCAGCTGAACTCTCCAACTCCAAATCACAACAAAGATTAAAAAGCTGATTTTCAATTTCCTTGTAGCCTACAAAATCTTCGCATAAATTTCTATTCGACTGAAGCAAGCTGAGAACCTTTTTCCGGACCCCTTCCTTGAGGGTTGTAGTTGTGATGTTATCAGCGTATTCTATCGTCACATCGTATAAACCGGCTATCTTAACCTCCTCAATACCATCGAGTCCCGGATTGTCATTACGCAATTCGCCAATAACAGTATCGGCGAAATAGGAAAGATCACGCCTTGATATCCAGCCATTTTTGACTCCTTCCAGGTCGACCAGAATTTTTCGGTAGTCGTTTAATGTAAGTGCCCTATTGGGGAATATCTGCCTTGGCGTAAAAAACTGATTCGCCATATTTTCCTCATTATCCTTTTCGGTTGCCAGGAGATCCTTCACCGGATAGTTGCTTCGGTATCCAAGGTCCGTGAGTGAATAGGCAAGAAGTTCCAGTATGGTGATACCGGGATCATGTACGTTGTAATCAGTCCATATCTTGCTGGAAAGCTCCTGCACATGCCGAAGACCCAGTGCATACAACTGCTTGTGATCGAGTGCAAGCTCTTTCTTTTTATTTTTTGGTATGATCAGTTCAGCTAACATGGTCTGTCTCCTTAGTAAATTTCGTTGATGATGTGTGTTTGATCCGACACCAGAATAGTATCTGGCGTTTCCGGTTGTACTTCATTGAGGTCGCCCGATTGCCCGGTTAGCTCAGATATGCTATAGAGATAAAAATCCTCAATATAATCGACGTACTCAATCTCCTCCACGAAGTCGAGCAACACTGATTTGTAGATCTTTCCTCCGAAGGAAATATCTTTACCTGAAGCAAAAGCCCAAGGAGATAGATACTGTTTGATCTCACCCTTCAATTTCTCGGAGTAAAAATTAAATTCATATCCCGCATGGAATTTTACCCTGAAAGCAAGCCGAAGCTTCTGGTATGCCGGATTCTTAACTTTAACATTTACCTGCATCCCCGAATGGGAATTCACCAATTTGGTGATGTTGCTGATGGTATTGCCATTCACTTTGGGAGCCAAGGGGTTGACCGCATTTTTGTTGGTCAGATCGGGAACTACAACCAGCACCACGTTACCCGGTGCCAGCCAGCAATATTTATTCTGGGAGGGAACAAATTTTGCATGCGGGATACATTTCACCTTGTGCACCTCTGGAAATGCATCAAGAACCAACCGTTCAAAATCCCAGATTGTGATGGCCCTGTTTTTGTGGCGCAGACGTTCAGCTCCACGGGTGTACAAAGCATCGTGAGTCTCCTTCTGCATGCCACCAAAGGAGGCAAAAGGCTGGGTCACCGTTTTAACCGAGGCATTGCCATCTTTTAACTTTGTGATTTTATTTTTTTCAAGAGGGTGGACCAAATGATTCGGATCATTTTGCAACTCTGTAAACTGCACTTCCAATGCATTGGCTTGAACAGAAACCAGCTGACAAACAGCCTTGACATTCTTTTTTATGGTTGCTTTTATCCATATTCGGTCGACCGGCATGAGACTGTTTGTTGTCGTGGCATCATGGGGCAAAACAAATTTAATGATACCACTCCGCAGCAGCTTATTGGTCGTATCGAGAACAACCTCACTCTTGGCCATGGGCTTCCAGTAATTGTCTGATAAGACAGTCCAGTCTATGTTCACCTGATCGAGCTCCGGATCTTCACTGCCTTCTGCCACTTGAAAAAGTACGCTTACACTGTCGCCGGCTTTCAAATTACTGAATCCGATAACCAATTCTCCCTCATTTTTGTATTCAGGGAATAGTGAAACGGACTTGTCAACCAAGAAATTAAATAGATTTCTTTGGTAACTGTGTTCCTGAATCTGCCCAAAATAAGCTATTTGGAAAAATTGTATTTCATCATTAGTAAAATCGTCAAGAGATAGGGTATTGATGCTGACATCGTCTGACGCGGCTTTATAAGACAGGGAAATATTTTGAATAACGGGGGTATAAGGCTCATTCAAGGCCACATAAGCTGGTGTAGTTCCAATTTGCTTTGAGAAGCGAAGAATATTCTCCACCGTCTTTTTAGGATACTCTGCGTGATAAAAACTTTTATTCAGGGTAAACCGGATAAAACCTTTTACCGGTTCCGGGATGGCCGGTTTATTGATAAGTACCGGATTGTAATAGGACATTTGTTGCAAGAATGAATTTGCCCAGAAGGTCCCTGTTTGTTGAAGACTATAAACCTGCAAACTAATTGGATAGAAAACTGTAAAAGGAAGGAAGCCCGGGGTAAAACTCATATCGTGCTGCGAGGCTGCATTCGAAGAGTCAAACAGATGAACATTGCTTTGTGAAAATTGTGGGTTACCCTTGTACGAAAACTTCACATCAGCAGTGAAACTATCATTGCTGACGGTTTCTCCATAAGCACTGTAGTAAGTACCAAAACTCGTTGGTGGATTCTTCCAGGCAACTGACACCGACAACTCTGTAATTTTTTTTGCCAGTGCTTCTTCATAACCTACCAGGAAGGTCGAACCCTTGGTAGGGAATGGTCCAAATGGGGTAAAAGGCTTTTTGGCATTGAAAACTCCCTGGTCACCCTCGAGCGAAAGAGAGGTGACACCGGTGACTTCGACCGTTACTTTAGCCTTTTTGATTTTCACTCCGTCAAAATCATTGTAGCCCAACCCGGAAGCCGATTGCCCTGTCTTTAACAACACCTGAATAACAGGCGATTTGGTGGTATAGCGGTATCCATGAATAGCCACATCATAATCGACAACAGCCTTCTCGGTAGCAGGAACAGTAAAAGCGAAAAGCAGGGTATTCCCATTTGTGATGGTTGGAACGACTGCATAAGGACCAATCCAGCTTTTCTCTCCTGTGAGATAGAGATCAAATGCCCCTTTCAGAGTGGTGTTATTGATCAAACTGTCATCCACATTGGAAAGCGTTAATGTTAGATTAACTTTTCTGACACCCTCGTGCATTCTGAGGACAGGTGAGGCAATGGCGAAACCAATTTCTACCGGTGGATTTTTTTCATTTCCAAAAGCTTGCCATTTGGGTTCATCTCCCGACAATTTACCACCCATCCCATCCGAAGAATTTGCAATTGGTGCGTAACGGATGGTTCCATGGCCGGATTTGTCATAGAAAAAGGAACTCAACTGCTCAATTTTGGCACTGTTTATAACCGTTTCACCGGTAGGAGTATAGATCAATTCTACCTTCGTATCGTCCTTGCCTGCAGAAAAAACATCTTTGGTTCCAATACTTATCTGGCTTGCGTTCTTCTTTAGTTCCAGAACCACATGTGCCTTATCGGGAATGGCCGGTTTTTGAACTAGACGCAAAATATCTGAAAAAAAGAAGTCCAGATGACT
>CAIRSO010000710.1 GCA_903881215.1 uncultured Bacteroidia bacterium | reverse complement strand
CTGAAACTGGAATGGTTGCACCTGTATATGCATCCCATGTATCAATAACAAAATACAAAGGTCTTGCCGACGTCACATCAATAAACTTAGAAGCATATCCCGGCGGGGCTCTGATCATCATTTGGATTGTTACTGGGTATGTTGCTCCAGGCTCTATTTCCTGTTTTCCGCATTTTTTAAAAAGGTGCTCTGAAAGCCTTGATTTTATTGAGATGAATTTTGAAAATGGGTGTTGCATGCCTATATTTGGGCATGTTTATCCGCAAACTCAGGAACAGGTCAGGTAGTATCTCGGTTCAAATCATAACCAAGGCATCAGGCAAATACCGTGTGGTCAAAACCATCGGCTGTGGTCACAGTGAGCAGGATGTTGAGAAGTTTTTCTACTTGGCCAAGCAAGAACTTGAACGAATATCCTCGCAAGGGAAGCTATTCATTTCCGAGAACGATACGGTTGTTGAACAAGTTTTTTCAACTCTGGGTAATGCCAACGTTCACACCGTGGGGCCAGAAATCATTTTCGGCAAGATCTATGACAACATTGGCTTTGGTATACTGCAAGAAGAGCTATTCAGACATTTGGTCATTGCCCGGTTGGCATTTCCTTTGAGTAAGTTGAAAACCATTGAATATTTATATCGTTTTCAAGGAGTCACCCTGGACCTTGATTCTGTGTACCGGTTTTTAGACAAACTCAATGACCAATTGAAAGGACAAGTAGAGCAGATTGCCTTCGCACACACGTTGAAGGTTTTAACCGGCAATATTAGTGTTGTATTTTACGATATGACTACTCTTTATTTCGAGGCAAGTGACGAGGATGATCTCCGTAAAATGGGCTTCAGTAAGGATGGCAAAAACCAAAACCCTCAGATTTTTTTAGGATTACTGGTTGGCTTGGGTGGTTACGCGATAGGATACGACATTTTTGAAGGCAACATATACGAAGGTCACACCCTGATTCCATTTATTGAAAAGATTAGCAAAAAGTTTAATCTGAACAAGCCAGTCGTGGTTGCCGATGCAGGGTTGTTATCAAAGGATAACATCAAAGCATTGGCAGAAAAGGATTACGAATACATCATTGGCGCAAGGTTGAAAAATGAACCCGAAAGGATCAAGAAAAAAATACTGGAAAAACAACTTGGAGAAGAACAGTTGTTAACCATAAACAAACAACATAATACCCGGTTGATAGTGTCCTATGCGACAAATCGGGCGGCCAAGGATGAACATACCCGGACCAGGGGACTGAATCGATTGGAGAAGAGGGTAAAATCCGGGAAACTTACAAAATCGAATATCAACAACAAGGGGTACAATAAATATTTAAAACTGCATGGAGACATAACCATTGAAATCGATTACGACAAGTTTAATAACGATAAAATATGGGATGGCCTCAAGGGGTATATTACAAATACTAAGCTTCACGATAAACAGGTTATTGAGAATTACAAAAATCTATGGTTCATTGAAAAGGCATTTAGGATGTCGAAGACAGACCTGAGAATACGCCCAATATACCATCGGCTCAGGAATCGTATCGAAGCACACATTTGCATCGCATTTACTGCCTATTGCGTCTATAAAGAACTAGAACGAGTGCTGTATAAGGAAAAATCGACGATATCACTTAGGACGGCTGCCGAATTAACGCACAGCATGTATCAGATCACATACTCTCTACCGGAATCTAAACATGTAAAATCCCAGCTGCTCAAAATGGACGACCAACAGGCTGAGCTTTACCGAATCGTGGCAAAAAATTTCTAGGGTGTTGCAACGCTGAAAACAGGAAAAAATATGAATAGGAAATGTTTCATCTGGAGGATCAATGCGGCGACAAAAATAAGAAATTCTTTGAATTGGGCCTTTAAAACAATAACGCCGGAGTTAACGATTTGGTATGATCAGTAGAGATTATTGGAGATCATGATCAGGGTGCAGCCATAAACGACCTCAATCCCGGCCCCGGTGAGGATGGCGGCAAATTCGGGCGACTCGGTGCCAGGGTTGAAGATAACCCGTTTGGGTTTAAGGCTGAGCACATAATCGTAGTAGACCGGTTGGTTTCTGGGGCCAATATAGAGGGTTACTGTATGAATATCCTCAAATTTCGGATAGGGTTTCTCAATCCTCACTCCGCAGATCTCCCCTTCACGCAAGCCAACTGCCACAACCGGAACGTTGCTGTACTTTAACTTTCTGACAGCCATATATCCATATCGTTCAGGATTTGTGCTCGCACCCAAAACCAGGGTCTTTTTTTTCATTTTTCAGTCATTTGATCTCAACTGTAAACCTGCATTCACGGTATGCCCGGCTAAGGCAAACACAAACCATTTTAATAAGGCTTTGGTTGTGTTAATTGATTCACAGTGTTCAGACAAAAGTAATTAAAATCAGTCAAAACGGCGGAAATTTAAACATCATGTATGACATTTTTTCCAAAATCGGGAACAAAAACCGGGATGGCAAAAATTTTGACGCATTCTGAATTCCAGGTTAACCTGGTTAAAACACAAAAGCCATGAATTTTAACAATTTTACAATAAAGGCACAGGAGGCCATTCAGAAAGGCCAGGAAATTGCCGGGGCATTTCAGAATCAGCCAATTGAAAATATTCATTTGCTAAAAGGGATCCTGAGTGTCGACGAAAATGTAGTTCCGTACCTGCTGAAAAAGCTGGATGTAAATGTCGATCTGCTGATAAAAACCCTCGACAGGATGATAGAGTCACTGCCCAAAGTCAGCGGAGGTGAACAATATCTTTCCGGTGAAGCAAACAAGGCATTGCAGCGGGCAACCACCCTGGCCAGGGAGATGAAAGATGATTTCGTCTCCATTGAGCACATCACCTTAGCCATTTTAGGGTCAAACGACCAGGCTTCACGGTTGCTTAAAAACAACGGTGTAACCGAAAATGACCTGAAAACGGCTATCAGGCAATTGCGGCAGGGCAGCAATGTAAAAAGTCAGACTGCCGAAGAGACCTATCATGCCCTGAACAAATATGCCCGGAATCTGAACGATTTGGCGCATAGCGGGAAGCTCGATCCGGTGATCGGGCGGGATGAAGAGATTCGAAGGATTTTGCAGATCCTGTCGCGGCGAACAAAAAACAACCCCATCCTGATCGGGGAACCAGGAGTTG
>CAIRSO010000709.1 GCA_903881215.1 uncultured Bacteroidia bacterium | reverse complement strand
CCTAGTCTCCTAGTCTCCCAGTCTCCTAGTCTCCCAGTCTCCCAGTCTCCCAGTCTCCTAGTCTCCCAGTCTCCCAGTCCTTTTTATATCCTGATCAACGCACTCTCCTTCACCCACCCTTTGTTGCCGTCGGCAAGTCTGATTTCGATCCAGTCGCCAAGTTTATCAGTGATCTGAACACTGAGACCCTCATGGAGAATGAACAACTCTGTTCCGGATTCGCTTGGGGATCCCTTCATGCGAACACTGCGCTCGGTGATGACACCGCTGTTGTGGTGGACCAGTTTACTCCGCTGACTGGAACCAAATGAGAAAGTAAGCAGACTATAGGTTAGTGCCACAATGGCCAGCCAAAATGTAACCTGTTTATTTCGAATGGTGGTAGCGAAAAGAAATAAAGCAAACAGTAGCAGAAACAGAAAGAAGCTGATTAGGGAGTGGGTTCCCCAGCTATCTGCTGGCCGGGAACTTATGAGTTCATGCCACCATCTGAGAAAACCGGGTTCCGGTAACAAATCAATATTGTCAACAACCTGTCTCTTAGTCATCTCAAGGTTGAATTTTGCATCTTCGTGGTTGGGTGATAACTTTAGCGCCCTTTCGTAATTGAGGATGGCGTAGGTAATGTTGTTGGATTTATAAAGCGCATTTCCCAAATTGTAATAAAGTTCAAAAGACTCAAACCCTTTGGCTGCAACTGCTTCGTAAGTTTTTACCGCATCGGCATATTTTGCTGATGTGTATTGTTGATTTCCTTTGGCAATTGAATCCTGCAAGGCAGCCGACTGCGAATAAGTCGATTGTATGCTGCTAAAAATGAGCAAAACGAATAAATATTTTCGGATGATTTTATTCATATATCTTGTTTTTAAATATTGCGCAGAGTTACACGGAGGGCCACAGAGTTACACAGAGATTAAAATACCTTTTTCTCTGTGTAACTCTGTGGTCCTCTTTCTTCCTCTGTGTCATATTTTTTATTGAACAAAGTTCATTTTATTTCTTTTTCCATCACTGACATAACTTCAGTAGCTTCCTCGAAAAGCTCTTTCATCTTAGCCGAACTTCCGCCGGGGGCATATCGGGCATACTCACAGGTATCAAGAATCTGCACGAACCTTTCGATGATGCCGGCAGAAACAACATGTTTGGCCAGTTCGTCAGAGGCTTTTTCTCTGGATAACTCCGAAACGGGGATCGTCAGTTTGTCACTTAGATATCCCCAGAATGCCCTGGTCACTGATTCATAGAACTTTTCGTCAGATCCGGCATGGAGGTGTCTGCTAGCTTCTTTTAGCCTTCTTAGAGCTACTTTGCTTGCTTTCTTATTTTTCATGCGGGCTACATTGGCATTCTCACGAATCCTTTTCTGGTTGAGAAGGTAGATCGCAAGCAGGGAAAGTATTCCGCCGATATAAAGCAGGTAGAAAGAGAAGGAACCAAAGAAAGTATATCCTTTTGTTTTTAGGGGTGCTCCGGTGGTTTTAATGTAGCGGATATCTGTACCTAACTGTTTCAGATCCTCTTTTGCAACGGCATTGACTGTCTGGGATCGGGTACCGTCACCTTTCTCTACTTTGATCTTATATTCCTCGGTTGTTTTAGTGACAAATCTTTTTGAATCAGTATCAAAATAGACAAAGTTCACTGCCGGAATTGTGTATGTTCCTGCAAAGCGTGGCAGGAAAAGATATTCGAAAGTAATGTTGCCATTCAAGCCCTGCTCAGATGCAGCGAAATTGCTGTTGGTTTTTGGATCGTATACTTCAAAATCGGCAGGGAAATTAATTTTCGGTGGATTGATTAGTTTAATATTTCCATTTCCGGTCACATCAAGTTTGATAGTGATGGCATCATTTTCCCTGACGCTTTTGGCTGTAATAGACGAGCGAATGTCAAATTTTCCTACTGCTCCTGAAAATGATGCAGGAGGTGAAGGTAGTGGAGATACATTGATTGAAACCGGATCGCTGATGATGGTGGCTTTGACATTAGCAAATGAGTCAAAGAAATCATCAAACATACTCTGTGATTTTTTAACCCGTTGCTGAACGATACAATCTATTTTAACAGAACCAATCGGGATGTTTCCTGTTTGCTGAGGAAACAGAAGTGTCTTCTTAAGCGTCCCAACGTTGTAGATCTCTCCGTTAAAGGTTTCCCTTTGGAGTGAAATTTGCTGTGGAAGCTGAATGTCCTGTGACCAGAACCCTTCAAAATTCGGGATAGAAATGTCCTCGAAACCGTTCAGGTTAACTTTCGAATAAATTTTGATGGTTGCAGTGAGATGTTCTCCTTTGTAAAGTGAGCGCTTGTCTAAAATGAGCTTAACGAAAAGATCTTTTTTTGGGACAGTGCCTGGTGTTGAAGTAGGTTCATCCACACCTCCGGATGAGGGTTTTGCAGATCCTTTTACAACTTCAATTGATTGTGAGTTGGATTTGTATTCAGTGCCATTTACAGTGATCGAACCGGGATTAATATTAAAGCGTCCTTCCTTCTTAGCGCGCAAAACATAGAGATAGGCATAGGATACCGATTGTGAACTAACACCGTTGATGATCTGAAATGAAGAACTTGTTGAGGTAGATGGTCCCATGAGAACATCAAAGTCGCCCAAATCCGGAAGCTTGAGGTTTTGACCGTTGGCGTTGACACTAAAAGAGAGTCTGAATTGCTCTCCCAGCTCAACAACCTGAGGAGCTTCCATGGTAAAGGTCACCTTATCGGCTGCCCACCCCGGCAAGACGATGAATAAGGCGAAGGCTATGAGTTTTAATGTTCTAAAAAGCATGTCTGTATAATCGTTATTTTATCTTTTTT
>CAIRSO010000708.1 GCA_903881215.1 uncultured Bacteroidia bacterium | reverse complement strand
GTACCAATTGTAACAAACCACCGCAACAAGGTACCTCCATAATTAACACTGTGATGGTATTGACTTTGGATTGATCAATGAGATCGATGATTTTATTCAGGTAAATTTCCTTGCCTTGATCCAATTTAGGACAAGCAATAACCAATGATCTGTTTTTTAGCCAATTAGAATGAAAGTCGCCCAATGAAAAGGCGGAGCAATCTGAAGCTACCAAAAGGTCTGAACCCTGAAAATAGACTGCCACCGGATTTATCAAATGTAGCTGAACAGGCCACTGCCTCAATTGCGAAGGAGCCGGGACTGAATCTTCAGAACGCATTGGTTTTAGTGAGGATGGATCAAAAACTACAGTTTGCGACCCAGGACAACCGCCACCACATGAACTGGCCTTCGCTGGCGCATCAACTTGATGAACAGCATCTTTCACATCCTGGATTTCAAAGGTCAATTCCGATTTATGTTCAATTAAATATCCCATTCCTTGTTTTAAGTAGAACGTCTCATTGTGCTCTCTTAAGTGCCTCAGATGAGCCACCACAGTGTTGAAGCCCTTTCCAATCATCGCTTCCATAACTTTTAGCTCATCATAAGGTTCAGCCTCACGATTTTCAATAGTAATAGCCCCTTCCGGACAATGTCCTATGCAGGCACCCAATCCGTCACACATTAGCTCACTCACCATCCTAACTTTTCCATCGATTATTTGCAATGCTCCTTCATGACAATTTGGCACACAATCACCGCAGCCAGTGCATCTATCCTCATCAATCTTAATAATATCCCGTTTCATACCAATAATTTTAATTTAAATATCCTGTGTTTAATCTTTATTAGAAAATCTATTTGTTCTAATTTGGTTTCAAAAGTAGGTTTAACGACCAAATTAGATTGTAACATTAGTTACATTTACAAAAAAAAGATTAATGTTTGATATAGTATATAATTCTCCTCTTTTTAAAGGACTAACTATTGAAGAATTAACTGGCTTATTTCTTCATATTCAATACCAGGTTAAATCATTTAGAACTGGTGAAGTTCTAGCTCAGGCAGGTGATGACGTAAATAGAGTCATTCTGTTGTTAAGTGGATGTCTACAGGGTGAAATGATTGATTTTGGCGGTAATTCATTGAAAATTGAAGAGTTGGAGCCGCCTCAAATGGTGGCTGCCGCTTTCCTTTTCGGTCCAAAAAATGTATTTCCGGTCTTTTTAAGTGCCAAAACTGAAGGGAAAATACTTGTCATTCCCAAGAAATAATTCATTGTTTTGCTGTCGAAGGAACCTCGGGTAATGGTGAACTATTTAAATATTGTCTCAGGCAAAGCACAGTTCCTGAGTGAAAAAATCACTTTTCTATCCCTTAAAACAATCAAAGAGAAAATTGCATACTATCTGCTTCAGAAGATGAAAAACGGGCGAAGCAGCGTCATCAGCGTTGAACAAACACAGACCAATCTGGCTGATCTTTTTGGTGTGACACGGCCTTCGCTGACAAGAACAATTCTGGAGATGGAGAAAAAGGGTATTTTAACCTGGTCAAGAGATCACGTTTTAATCTCTGATCTCAAACAATTAAATTTAATTCTTGGACGATAGAAAGAATGGCATCAAATCTTGAAAATTTCATCAAAGGAATGAATGAATATGGTAAAAATGGCGTTCCATTTTTATTTGTCATTGATTATGAGATGAATGACCCTCTGATATTCAGGCTAGAAGAAGCTGCGAAGAATGATATTTTCTTTTCAATCCATCATCTGCGCAATTACACCGATACGATTCCTGAAAGCCAACAACTTCATTTCGTAAAAAAGCCAATTGAATTTGCCAGGTATGAAACTTCATTTAAAAGAGTATTAAAGCAAATTCAACTTGGTAATACTTTCTTATTGAACCTGACATTTCCGACAAAAGTTGAAACAAATTGGAGTCTCAGAACTATTTTCGAAAGGAGTAACGCACCTTACAAGCTATTGGTTAAGGATGATTTTGTTCTTTTTTCACCAGAATGTTTTGTCAAAATTAACAAAGGAAATATCTCCTCTTTTCCAATGAAAGGAACCATCGACGCTTCGTTATTAAATGCTGAAGAATTGATTATCAATGATTTAAAAGAGAAAGCTGAGCACGCAACTATTGTTGATTTGATCCGAAACGACTTATCCATTGTCGCTTCCGATGTTAAAGTCAATAGATATAGGTTTATAGAGGAAATTG
>CAIRSO010000707.1 GCA_903881215.1 uncultured Bacteroidia bacterium | reverse complement strand
TATTAATATTTGTAGAGCGTATACTTAGTGAAGGCCCGCTTTTCATATGAGTCTTGCGAGTATGCAAGAGAGTTCCACTACATTTTTTGCCTGAGGAGTATTGTTTATGTACCCAAAAACAAAAAAAACAAAAAGGTTCTCCTTTTTGTTCCCACTAACAATGTTTTTGCTTTTTATTGGCAATTGTTTTGCCAGTGAAGCAGATCTTGTGATTCCAGCAGATCTTCCTACCCATACATCGATCTATCTGCTCTACGTTGGACTTGGAGTCTGTGGCCTTGGACTCATTTTTGGTATTTACAAATACTTCCAGACTAAAAAATTAGGTGCCCACTCGAAAATGCTAGCAGTGAGTGAACTAATTTTCGAGACCTGCAAAACATACCTCTTGCAGCAGGGTAAATTCTTAATAATACTTGAAATCGTGATCGGTTTGTGTATAGCTTTTTACTTCGGTTATCTTCAACACATGACCACTCCACATGTACTTTTAATCCTTGCCTGGTCAGTTATTGGTATCCTCGGATCCTATGGTGTCGCATGGTTTGGTATAAGAATAAACACATTTGCAAATTCACGTATGGCATTTGCGGCTCTCAAGCGCAGCCCTGTTGACCTTTTAAGAATTCCTCTTCAGGCAGGTATGAGTATTGGCGTAGTGCTTGTGAGTGTTGAACTTTTTTTGATGCTCGTAATTCTTCTTTTCATGCCCAAGGAACTTGCTGGTGCATGTTTCATTGGTTTCGCCATCGGTGAGTCTCTCGGAGCGAGCGTACTTCGTATTTGCGGAGGGATCTTTACAAAGATCGCAGATATCGGTTCAGATCTAATGAAAATAGCTTTTAACATCAAAGAAGACGATCCACGTAACCCCGGAGTTATCGCTGACTGTACAGGTGATAATGCTGGCGACAGCGTTGGTCCAACAGCGGACGGTTTTGAAACCTACGGAGTAACCGGTGTTGCGCTTGTAAGTTTCATTCTTCTTGGAGTATTCAAGGAATTTCAGTCAACTCTGATTATCTGGATATTCGTAATGCGCGTCATTATGATCCTTACCTCAATTTTCGCCTATGAGGTTAACGATGTGATAAGCAAAATCCGTTATGGTAAGCGTGATATGATTGACTTTGAAAGTCCACTCACACGTCTTATCTGGATCACATCGGGTTTATCTATTGTAGTAACATACGCGGTCAGCTACTGGTTGATTCGTGATCTTCCTGCCAACATGTGGCTTGTCCTTTCAACAATTATCAGCTGTGGTACTTTGGGCGCGGCATTGATCCCTGAATTGACAAAGGTATTCACAAGTCCAAAAGCGAAACATACATTGGAAGTTGTCAATTCATCACGAGAAGGCGGCGCATCACTTACCATCCTCAGTGGCCTTGTTGCGGGTAACTTCAGCGCATTCTGGATTGGAATAGTATTTTTTCTCCTGATGTTCGTTGCATACCTCGCGTCTAATTTTATCCCTACTGGTTTAGCCACTGGTTTGATGGATTATCCATCGGTCTTCGCATTCGGACTTGTTGCATTTGGTTTCCTTGGTATGGGACCTGTGACAATTGCAGTTGACAGTTACGGCCCCGTTGCCGATAATGCACAGTCTGTTTATGAGTTGTCACTCATTGAAGAAGATCCAAAAACTCCCGGTGAAATTCAAAAAGAGTTTGGTTTCACACCGGATTTCCAACGTGCGAAACATTACCTTGAAGCAAATGATGGCGCTGGGAACACTTTTAAAGCAACAGCCAAGCCAGTTCTTATCGGTACAGCAGTTGTTGGTGCTACAACGATGATTTTCTCACTGATCCTTGTTCTCAAGAATAC
>CAIRSO010000706.1 GCA_903881215.1 uncultured Bacteroidia bacterium | reverse complement strand
TCAGTCACCTCGTGTCAGCACTTCCGATGCTGTTGCAATGTGAAAGAAGGCAATAATAATTTTATGGTTCGGAAGTTTTACACATTTTAATTGCAACACAATATAGGAATTTTACCCCCAGAATTCAATATCAGAATTGCGAAAGCAGAATCCCACCATAAATTTTTTCAAAAAATATTTTTCGTTCACGATTAGCTTTGAGACAGACTTATAAAATACGCCTGAAAAATTGTCGCAAATGTGGATGGGCTATAATCATCGGGGTATCATCTTACTACAATCAACGCACCCCCCCCATCAATTTAATACTGATCGCTATGGTAATATTATCCGTTGGTCAATTGGATACTTCTACGGAATGATAATAGATCAAAATCTGCCAACAGAAGAAAATCAACCCAGTAAACGGACACATCCATATGCATCATTTGTCAATCCTTAGTATAAACAATGTCTAACTGTCTAAGTGTCAAAGTATTAATATTATTAGTTAGACACTTTGACAACATTGACACTACTTATGTAGAGTTAGACAAACGATCGACAGATTGCGGAGCGATTGGACTGCAAACAGTTGACACTTTTTCTTCATTCTTATCGTTTGCCAAAACATACTTACCATATTCTCCTTTAGATAACACCCCAATTTCAACTGCTTTCTTAATGTGTCTGTCAATGGTTCTGTTATCGGCTTTAACTCCAGTTGAACTACATTTTGCTAAAATTTGTCCTCTTGAAAGCATTGGTTCACTACCATAGATTGTTTTGAAATGTAATAGTCCATCAGAATGTCGATTTGGGAATGCCAATGTCGGAAGATGTTTCTCCTCATCAGTTTCACCCAAATCCGTAAACCAGAGAGTCTGACTATCCAATGCAAGTAAATGAGCTTTTCTTAATCGATCACTGCCGTGTCTTGTTTTCGTGCACTTTATTAATCTCTGTGTCTCATCCTTTGATGAACGCCTAATTTGGATAACCTGATCAGCAGCGCCAGCATAGACGCTACTCCCACGAATATCGTCATTATGCATTGTGCCATTTCTTGATCCTTTCTTGGTATGATGCACTACAACGAAAGCAATTTTATATTTCTTCCGAAGTTGATCAAATAAGCGCATCATAGCTTTCATTTCGGTACTATCATTTTCTTTCTTGTTGTGAGCCCAATAGAGGCAATCAAGAATAACCAATATTGGTTTACTTTCAATTATTTTTGCTTCCAGTTCTTTGGCGTATTCAGGAAAAGGCGGGAAGGTATCTGGGCATATGATTTTTTCAAGTTTTGTAACAGCTTCGGGAGACAGTATTGAGACATTTTTTTTGAATCGTTCCACGTGATCAACAAATGCCAGCTCATTGTTTAGGAACAACACAATTCCAGATTTACTGACACGATGTCCTAGGAAATTGTCTAAATTGCAAGCAACAGAGATACCCAAATTCAACGCTATCAAAGATTTCCCACAACCTTCTTCTCCTGCTAAAAACGTCAGAGAACCTTCACGAACAAGGTCTTCAACAAT
>CAIRSO010000705.1 GCA_903881215.1 uncultured Bacteroidia bacterium | reverse complement strand
CTACGTGTGTGAGAATATTTATAAATGTCAAGTTTTCTGATCAAAAAACTTGACATTTATAAATTACAACTATCTTTGCAGTATGAAATTAACCCAAAAAATTCGAAACAAGATAAAAGAGTTACCCGAAGGTAGAACCTTTGGGTATGCCGATTTGGGTATTGCAGGTGAAGAATATCAATCTGCTGCCAAGGTAATGGAAAGATTACAGACAAAAGGAATTCTCAAAAAAATATCGAAGGGAGTATTTTACAAACCGGAACAAACCGATTTTGGAGCACTCAAACCCGATTACAGTGAACAGTTGCGTCCTTATCTGTTCGAAAACGGCAAACGCATCGCCTACGAAACCGGTTTTTCACTATACAACCGATTGGGGTTGACCACACAAATGGCATTCCGAACCAAAATAGCCAGTCAAAGCAAACGTATTTCCATTAATCGGGGAGCATTAAAGGCAGATGCTGCAAAAAGTTATGCCGAAGTGACTGACAAGAATTATGAACTTTTGGGCTTTTTGGATGCTTTTAAAGACATCAAGAGAATTCCGGACAGCAATGTGAAAACTTCAGTAAAAATACTGAGCAGTAAAATTAAAAACCTCGACGAGAAGCAGATTGTGGAAATGCTAAAATATGCATCACTCTACCCACCAAGAGTAAGGGCTTTGCTGGGCGCAATTTTAGAAAACATGAATGGTGTAGTAAATCTGCAAAAACTTAAAGAAAGTTTGAATCCACTGTCATCGTATGAACTGGGATTGAAAGTAAGTGATTTACCAACAACTAAAAATTGGAATATAACATGAGGCTTCACTTAAATAAAGCATTATTTAGAGATGCAGTACGATTTACAGCTCAACAAATGGACATCCAACCCATTTTTGTAGAAAAAGATTATTGGGTAACCTATGCCTTACATACGATATTCAACCATCCAATAGGATCCGACACGGTTTTCAAAGGAGGAACGGCTTTGTCGAAGTGCTATAAGTTGATTGATCGGTTTTCGGAAGATATTGACCTGGTGGTTTTGAGACGGGAAGGTGAATCAAACAACCAGCTAACAGAAAAAATCAAAACCATCGGAAAGGTAATAAGTAAAGTATTAACCGAAATACAAATCGAAGGAGTAACTCATAAAATGGGGATGAACCGAAAGACGGCCCATTCATACCAGAAAGAGTTCCATGGAGAATATGGCCAGGTGAGAGATGTAATTGTTGTGGAGGCTACCTGGTTGGGTTATCATGAACCTTACACCAAAAAGGAATTAATTTCGCTAGTGGGTGAAATGATGCGAAACAACGATCAAGAAACAATTGCCGTGGAATACGGACTGCAAGCTTTCGATGTTCAGGTACTGGAGCCAATAAGAACAATTTGTGAGAAGATCATGAGCCTGGTTCGATTTTCCTACGGCGAGAACCCAATGGCAGACTTGAAGCAAAAAATCAGACATACTTACGATTTGCATCAACTGTTGCAACAAGAAGAGTTCTCCTATTTTTTCAATTCAGCTGCTTTTGGCGAGATGTTGTTGAAAGTAGCCAATGATGATATAGCAAGTTTCAAGAATAACAATAAGTGGCTGATTCACCATCCTAATGAATCTCTGCTGTTTAAAGATTTGGACGCTGTTTGGAAAGATCTAAAACAGGCATACAATGGTGATTTTAAAGACCTTGTTTATGGTAGTTTTCCAAACGAAAAGGCTGTTTTGGACACACTAAAGAAGATAAAAGAAAGGCTGGAGAGTATAACCTGGACGATTAACCCGAAAACGCTGAAAAGATAAATACACAATTACACTCAAATTTCGCCCGAAGATATTGATCGCCGGATCGGAAAAGTAAAGGGCCGCTGAGGTACTGCAAAATTAAGTTTTTAATGCAGTAGCCAGTGGCGCTTCGCGTTTGGTCACTTTCCCCTATGGGCTTGTTTGATTAAATGCACCGGTCCCTGAGCTTGTCGAAGGGAAACTGACTTTCCCCCTCGAGGCCAGCGATGCGGATAAGAAGATTTCCAAGTCGATTCGAGAAGCAGGAAAATTTATGGAGATACCCCTGATTGATCACCTGATTCTGACCTCCGAATCGTTTATGTCGATGGCAGATGAAGGCTTGATTTAGAAAGAAAGGGGTTTCCCCTTTTTTGGTCGCTTGGGACAAAAAATAAAATTGATAAAATTCCACATATTGTGGAACAATTATTCTATATTTGCATCGAAGACAATAAACTATAGCGTTTTGGAAATACTGCGTAAAGACAGATTACTTAGACACAAAATCAAGAACAAAGGTAATATCAAGTTAAATAAAGCCATTGATTCTTTGATTGTTGACATAGAAAAAGCCAATTGGAGAACAAAAATTGAAATTGTTGCGGAAAGACCTGATGCTGACTGTGTTCATAGTGAAGGATTAATAAAATAATTGAACAATGGATAAGTTTGATATTGATAATGTTTTGCAGTTAGTTGAACTTTCAAACGAATTGGAATTTGAAAAGGCCAGCGCATTGCAACTTAAATTGAGGTGGATGCAAAAAGAAGACGAATCTTTAAGCCCAATCAGGGAACATCTTCGTCTTTTGGTCCGTGACTACGAAAATAAACACTGGTCAAATATTGATTCCATTACTGATGAACAAATAGAGATCAATTTCAAGGCTGAGCGGTTAGTTTCAGCCGAAAATAAATTTATTTCGGAACGTAGAGAAATTTTAAAATCTAAATTAAAGGCCTACGGATTAAGTCAATCGGATTTAGCTAAGATTTTGGGACATCGTGCTAATTATATGTCTGAATTGATTAATGGTATACGTCCTTTTTCAAAAGATGATATAGTTGTAATTCATAGGCTATTAAAAATCAAACTGGACTCATTGATTTCACCATTTGTCAAGGAAGATGTTGCCCGACATGTCCGAACCACGCTTGAGACATTAAACAAGCAAAAAGTTAAGCTTTCAAAAAAAGACTTTGACTTCGTGGAAATTTAGTCAAAGACCATAGCCAAAATTGACTCCCAAAGATTAACACCTTTCTCAACTTCGATTACACTATGACGGTTACCTGGCTTTTGATGCGAAGACAATTTTGGTTCAACATTATCAAGAGACATTATTCGCAACTCATTTTAAAGGGACCAAAATGATAATTGAAACACCAGCAGCAAACAGATTAATAAATCAATACTTTAAAAAATAGCTATGGGACTAATTAGAGAACCGAAAAATGTTGATTTTAGAGTTTTAGACAAACCGTGGACGGAAGAAGAGCGCAGAGAATTAAGTGCTTATATTAAAATGCGAAAGGAACTTCAGAAGAAGCGGGTAAAAAGGATCACTCCGAACAAAGCAGTGGCTTCCTGAACAATCTATATTTCACTAGAATCCCTCTTTTCACCAATGACATCTTCAATGTAGGCTGGCAGACTCAAAGTTTTAGTACCATTATAGAAT
>CAIRSO010000704.1 GCA_903881215.1 uncultured Bacteroidia bacterium | reverse complement strand
TGTAACCCCTGACAGTTTACCGGTAAGCGCCATGGCCATATTAGTAACACCTCCTGACCGAACCAGCTCTTTACTGGTGGTAGAGGTTATGGCCCCAACCACACTGGCCTTTTTCTGAATGCCATAACCCACAGCAACTACTTCTTCCAAACCCACTGTTTGTTCTTCGAGTACCACGGAAAAAATGGTTTGATTTCCAATTGCCACTTCCTGAGGTTTGTACCCAATAAATGAAAAGGAAAGTGTTTTTGCATCAGCAGGTGCGTTAAGGGTGAAATTTCCATCGATGTCGGTAATAATACCCGTGGTGGATCCTTTCACTACCACTGAAGTTCCGGGAATGCCTTCGCCTTTGGTATCGGTGACTTTCCCCTTTAGCTGCTTCTTTTGAGGCTGTTGTTGCTCTTTAGGTAATAATTTTACAGGATTTTCTACTGGCAAAGTGTTATCTTTTGTAACAATAATCTGTTTGTTGATGATTTCATACTTAAGGCCTAAATCTTTAAGTACCTTATCTAAAATCACATTTACCGTTGATTCCTTCATTTCAACATTGATCCTTTTATTCAGATCAATTGTCTCATTTTTGTAGATAAACACAAATTCACTTTGTGTTTCAATTTGTTTAAATACATCAAGGACTTTAACCTGATTCATCTGCAACGACAGTTTTGTCGCCTGAGAGTAAATGGAACCGGAAACAGTCATTAATCCAGCAAAAATCAGGAAAATAGTTAGTTTCATGATTAATAATAACCTTTTGAAGTGACTGAAATAGTCACCTCCATTTAAACGTTTTTTTTTCATAAATTTGTAATGATTAAAATTGTTGACTCGATTTAATCTTTAATGGCCGGTGGATGGTGGTACATCCATCGGTTTTTTTTAATAGGACTCAATCATTTGTTCATTTTCATAGAATTTAGTTTTATAAATTAAATTTTATTGTTTCAAGATGTAAATTCCATCCTTCGTTTTTTCGATTTCCCCTTCGACTGTCTTCGACAGATATTGCATTACTTCTGCAAAATCATCAGTCAACACAAGCTTCCCGGAAACCAGGGTATTTGCAAGCTGCTCATCGGCGACCTGAATATTCATGTTATAATATCTGCGAACACGATTAGCCACTTCGCGAAGAGGCATATCTTCGAATTTATAAAGACCATTTTTCCATAATACATAGTCGGTTACATTCACCTCCTTTACGTTCGAATGCTTGTCAGCAACAGAATAAAAGCAAGCCTGTCCCGGGGCAAGGGTAAGTTTTTCGTTTGCAAATAATTTATCTTTTTGCTCTACATTAACCTTCCCCTCCAGCAAAACAGTGGTTACAAATTGGTCGTCACCATATGCTGAAATATTAAAGGTAGTACCCAATACTCTGATATCGATCTGATCAGTCTTAACAATGAATGGCATTTGAGCATTTTTACTGACCTCAAAAAAACCTTCCCCTTTCAGAAAGACCTCACGGGTTTTACCGGTGAAGGTGGCCGGGAAGGTGAGTTTACTGCCCGCATTCAGCTGAACCAATGTACCATCGCTTAAAAGTACTCTTTGCCTTTGTCCGAAGGGAACAACAACCTGGTTTAAAACTGCTTCTTTTTGAGTGATGCTGTTGTCTATTTGAACTTCCTGATCCTTATTTTTAACGATCACTTCTCCATTGCTGGTTTTATAATCAATAAAAGAATCGTTATTCTTCAACGGCTGAGAAGTTCCGTCCGAAAGCACAATCATGGACTGGCTACCATCAGCAACATTTTGGTGGGCAAATTGGGTAAGTGGGTCGCCGGCAAACTTTTGATAAACGATAACACTTCCAACAGAAAGGATAACCAGAATCATAGCTGCCACACG
>CAIRSO010000703.1 GCA_903881215.1 uncultured Bacteroidia bacterium | reverse complement strand
TCCGGTAAACGCTTAGCCAAAATCACCGATAGTTTTCTTTCGTTTGGCGCCATTCCCAACGAAAACATTGACCTTCTGACAAAATTGTGCGGAGAGCTGATGAAGGCTGATGTTGCTGTTTATTTCCGCATGGATCAGAATTTCATTCATTGCATCGGAAAGTGTGAAACTGAGGCTGGATTGAAACATGACAACAATTGCGACCTGTGTCTGAATTTGTTAAATAACCTGAAAGATGATTCATTTTTATTTTACAAATCGGATGAAATTCAGTATTTAAAAAATCAGCATACATGCTTTTTTCACGAAATGAAGACATTTATCGGATCTTCTGTTTTGCTGGAAAATAAGCAACTGGGTTCGCTTGCGATCATTTACAGAAGAGATTACGCACCTGACGAAAACGACAAGCAGATCATGAAAATAATTTGTGCCGGTATAGCAGTGGAGGAGCTACGGAGTATTTCGATTGAGAAACTTCGCCAGCACGAACAGCTTCTTGCTTCGGTGGTGCAAACCCAGCAGGAAATGATTTGCCGCTTCCTGCCTGATACTACCCTGACTTATGTAAACAAACCATATTGTAAGGCTTTTGGTAAAACCGAAACCCAGTTGCTTGGGACCAAAGTCATTGATTTACTCTCCGACGCCCTGAGTACTGAAATATTAGGAAAACTTTCACAAATAAACACCGAACATCCTTCACACACAGCCATTCAACAGATTCAAACGCAGGATGGCGGTTTTTTCTGGCAGGAGTGGACCGACACCGCCATCTTCGATAAACAAAACCACATCGTTGAATTTCAGTCCATCGGGCGTGATATCACTGAAAGCAAACAGGCTGAACTGGAACGTATTGCCAGAGAAGTGGCTGAAGACTCGAATCGTGCCAAAAGCATGTTTGTGGCCAACATGAGCCACGAGATCCGCACACCTATGAATGCCATCCTGGGATATGCTGATATACTTGATTCGGCACTGACCAGCAAAGTGCATAAGGAATACATTGCATCCATTAAAACCAGCAGTAAAAGTTTGCTTACCATCATAAACGATATCCTCGATTTGTCGAAAATCGAAGCCGGGAAACTGGAACTTCATTTTGATATTATCAGTACCGAACTGTTCTTTTCACAATTTAAAAGGATATTCTCTCCGAAATTTGAGGAAAAAAATATTGTCTACACGCTTGAAATACTGCCAGCGACACCTGCAGGACTGTACATCGACGAAATCAGGTTATTACAGATCATTTCAAATCTGATTGGCAATGCAATTAAATTCACCGCTAAAGGAGAAATCAAACTGACCGTCAGCACCGAGAACATCAGGATTGTCGAGCAGTTTCCTAACAAATCCGATATGATTGCCGACCTGGTGATTGACGTCAGTGATACAGGGATCGGTATACCTGAAGATCTTCAGAAAATTATTTTCAATGAATTCGTTCAGGTGGATGACAGAAAAACTCAGGGCACCGGATTGGGACTGGCGATAACAAAACGGCTTGTTAATCTTATGGGCGGGTCGGTGAGTCTCACATCGTCATTAAATACCGGCAGTTCCTTTAAAGTTATCATCCCTGCGGTTGTATGTTCTGATGATGGGGAACGAAAGACATCTGAAGATAATTTCATCCCTGAACTCATTGAATTTGAAAAAAGCCTGATTCTTGTGGTTGACGACAATAAAGAAAATCGCAATTATCTGAAAGACGCCTTGAGAAATTCTGGGATAACAGTTGTTTTGGCTTCGAATGGGAATCAGGCGCTTACCATGGCCAGAAAGAAACCTCCCAGGCTGATCATTGCCGACATCAGAATGTCAAAAATGGATGGTTTTGAATTACTGAAATTAATCAGGGAAGATGAAATTCTTCACCATATTCCTGTCATCGCCTACACTGCTTCGGCAATGCAGAGCAGCAAGGTACGTATCCTTGATCATGATTTTGCCGGATTATTGATAAAACCTGTTCTGGTAAGCGAATTGTATAAAGAGTTGTGCCGGCATTTACCATTTACATCAAAGGAACACCTGGCTGATGGTATAAACAACACGAAAGATGATAATACCGAAGATGTTCATCAACTGAAGGCACTTATTCAGACGCTTGAAACCCGGTTTGTTAAAAAATGTGAAGGCTTTACAACCCGGCAGCCTATTGCTGAAATCAAGGAATTTGGCGATGGTTTAATTCAACTTGGCTATGCGCACAATGCAAAAAGTATCATTCATTTCGGTGAAGACATGATTCATGCTGCAAACAACTTTGATATCGAGCGAATTCTGGTACTGATCAATAAGTTTCCAGAACTGTTAAATAAATTAAAGGCATTAATTTAGATACAGCCGTACCACTATGGATGATCATAAAGCAGCTTCAAACAGTATTTTAATTGTGGATGATAATCCAAAGAATCTCCAGGTACTTGGTAAATTCCTTCAGAATGAGCAGTATGAGCTGGAATTTGCAATTAACGGCACCGCTGCGCTTGAGTGGCTTGAGATAAAGCCTTTTGATCTGATATTGCTGGATATTAACATGCC
>CAIRSO010000702.1 GCA_903881215.1 uncultured Bacteroidia bacterium | reverse complement strand
TTAAGTACTCTAAGTACTTTCCTCATTCAACATCCAATGTCTTCGTCACACTATATTTCTCATTCCTGACATTCCATGCCAGCGAGACCTGATACCTGCCATGAAAGAGTTTTTCAGTTTTGATCAGGTAAGGTGATTCGGAGGCTTTAAATCCGAACCGCAGATCTTTTGTTTTATCTGACGACCTAAAAAAGTAAATGAAAACTGAATCGCAGGAAGAAGCGAGTCCTTTACTCAGAATAATTTGCACCTGATTGGCACTCTTAATGATTTGAACGCTATCCTGGAATGCGACCGATCTCTTGTTGATGTTAATCTGATCAGTGTAATCTGCACCTTTTTGGTAATAGTCGTCAGACATCAAATCAATGTTTTGTCTCATGGCGAAAAAAACAAACGAGAAGACCCAGATAAAGAAGATCACAAAGAATATAATCAAACCATTTCCCCAGTTCAGCTTCATTTTTAATTATTTATTTTTGTTGCTCCAGTGGATTTGTAATCCGCAGGTCGATGATTCGTTATTCACTCTTCGCTCTTCACTCTTCAAGGTCCCAGAAAATTAGTAGTGACGGTCTCTTTCAGCTCATCTCCACTGAACAAGCCGATTTTACAAACGGTCTCTCTGCCGGTAAGATTGCCCTTTTTGAGTTTGATGATCATCGCCTCTTTCATCTTGCTGTTTGGAGGAAGAACAACTTTGTTGTCGGCAATGCTAAGCTCACCATTTGGGAAATCAAGCAGCCGGAGCGTAAGTTCCAGAGGTTCGTTCCCTTTGTTGAGGAACATGATTTGGTAAATATTTGAATATGTTTCGCTGTCAAGTTGCTGGTAAAGAGTTCCTTGCGCGCGCCATAGTGTAACATCTATGGTTGTTCTTCTGCCAACCGTGAAAGCCAAAATCACCATAAGTAGCACAAGTACAGCAGTGTAGGCGACAGATCGGGTATTCAACAAGGATCGTTTTCCGATTTCTACTCCCTGAACAGAATCGTACCGGATTAGATTATAGGGCTTACTGATCTTTTTCATCACCAGATTGCACTCATCAATGCATGCTGCACAATGGATGCATTCGAGCTGTGAACCATTCCGGATGTCAATACCGGTAGGGCAGACAGATATACATTGAAGACAATTGATACAGTCACCACCTTCAGAAACCTTGGGATTTCTGGGCTCACCACGTTTGTAATCGTAAATAACTGAAATAGAATTGTTATCAAGCAATACTCCCTGCATTCGACCATAGGGGCAAAACAGCGTGCAAATTTGTTCCCTGAAGTAAGAATAGACCCAATAATAGAAAACAGAAAGGGCCATCATGATAAGAAATCCAACTAAATGGGCACCTACAGGCTCAGTGATAATTTTTAATAACTGTTCAGGTCCAATGAACCACAACAGAAATATATTGGTAAAGAATATTGAGACAAGAATGTATACCGTATGCTTGGCCAGCGTTCTAATCGTTGAAGTATTTGAAGGGTCGCGCTTTTTCTTGCCTTTCCTGCCGTTTCCGTCAAAGAGAAACTCTATTTTCCGGTAGACTAGCTCTAGAAAGAGTGTCTGAGGACAAGCCCATCCGCAAAACAATCGACCGAAAACAACTGTGAAAAGTACAATGGAAACCACTGCCACTGCCATTACCAGGGCCAATATATAAGTATCCTCAGCGAATACCATCAAACCGAAAATGTAAAATTTTCGGTTGAGGATATCGAGCATCATAAAAGGATGTCCGTGAATTTTCAGTAATGGAGCAATGACCAAAAAGAGAATTAAGGCATAACCAACGATGTTTCTTCGTGTGTACCACTTCCCTTTGGGCTGTTTGGCATTGATCCGCTTTCGTTGACCTGAAGCGTCAATATTGATTGGTCGGTCCCGAAAATCCTGATCGCTGTTTTTATCCATGAAAGTTATTTACACTCAACTCCTTGGGGTGCTTTTGCATTTGGCGGATTTGATCCCACTAAGGTACCTAAAATATAGGCAATAACACTCTTCATCTGAGCTTCTGTCATCATGGCTTTGTATGGAGCCATCCCTTTTTCAGGAATACCATCAGTAATAACTTTGAGCAATTCGGCTGGTTTGCATCCATGAACCCAGAATTTATCTGTCATATTAGGGCCTATGGCATTTCCTTCTCCTTTGGTCCCATGGCATGCAATACATCCTTTTTCAAGAAAGATTTTTGCACCCTCTGCCATTTGCTCTTTGGTGAAGACAAAAGCAGCGTTCATATCAGAAGGATTCTGATTGGATGGCTGATTTACTGCCATGGCCATTTGCTTGTTGTATTCACTAACCTGGTCCCTTCCATTGTTGGGATAGCCAAAATAATGTACCGCATAGAAGAGCGAAAACCCGATTGTTCCAAGAAACAGTAATAGCACCCAATACGGAGATGGGTTGTTTAATTCTCTGATCCCGTCGTAGTTGTGATCGGCAAAAAGCTTATCATCCTGAGTAATGTTGTTCATGTCTTTTTTGTTATTTACTGTTAAATCAACAGTTTTATAATTATTAAAGTTTATTTAATTCTTCTTTTTCAAAAATGGAGGATTTGAATTTGTTAAGATCCTTTTTGGGAATGTTGTATGTATGAATAACCACTCCAATAAACAATCCAACAAACAGGATGATCCCAACGATATAGTACCATTGTATCCCATCCACCCCCGATAATGTTTCACTTACGAATCCCATAATTCTTTGTTATTTGGCAGCAGCAGCAGCGGCTCCGGCAGGTGAAATGTCTCTGCCAAGTTTATGCAGATAGGCTATGACGGCAATGATCTCCTTGGTCGGTTTGATGTCTACACCAGCGAGTTTCAGCTCATCAGAGATTTTTTGTGCATCTGCAAGATAAGATGCAACAGCTTGCGTGTCAAAACCATCCTGGTAAGGTACGCCGAGCATTTTCATGGCCCTGATTTTGGCAGGAACCCCATTCACATCAACTTCCTTTTCAGCCAGGAATGGATAAGCAGGCATGATGGATCCTGGAACAACGATAGCAGGTTTGAAAAAATGGTTGTAATGCCAAATAGCTGTTTTATAGGTGGAACTGCCTATATAACCTGCTCTTGCCAAATCCGGTCCGGTTCTGCGGGATCCCCATTGGAAAGGATGGTCGTAGACAAATTCTCCAATTTTAGAGTATTCTCCATAACGGTCGGTTTCGAAACGAAGTGGCCGAACCTGTTGAGAGTGGCAAGTGTAACAACCATCTGCAATATAAATATCCCTGCCTGCAAGTTCAAGCGGCGAATAAGGGGTAACCGTGGAAATTGTCGGGATGTTGGATTGAACCTTCATCATTGGGATAATCTCGACAGCACCGCCAATGGCAAGTGCAATAAACATGAAGATAGCCAGACGAACACCCTTTCTTTCGAGCCAGCGATGCGGTGTTTCCCCTGTCTCCTTTCGGGTGGCGGTGTTGACAAGTGCGGGTGCTTCTGCTGCTTCATTGGGCACAATCTGTCCAGCCCCAATGGTCCTGATCATGTTGATTAGGAAAATGATGAATCCAGCAAGGAAAAGTGCTCCACCCAATATTCTGATGTGATACATCGGGATGATTCTTAGCGTTGTTTCCATGAAAATAGGATACGCCAACAATCCGTCTGTAGTATATTCCCGAAGCATAAGCCACTGGGTTATACCTGCCCAGTAGAGAGGAATGGCAAAAAGTAATATTCCCAATGTTGCAATCCAAAAATGTGTATTGGCAAGTTTCTTAGAATGAAGAGGTGTTTTGAAAAGTTTTGGTACCAGCCAGTAGAACATACCGAAGATCAAACCGCCATTCCATCCCATACCGGCGATATGTGTGTGCGCAATAGTCCAGTCGGTGAAGTGACTTACAGCATTAACGCTTTTTAAGGACATCATCGGACCTTCAAACGTGGCCATACCATAAGCGGTAATGGCAACAACCATGAATTTGAGCCCGGGATCTTCGCGAACTTTATCCCATGCACCACGCAGGGTAAGTAAACCGTTTACCATACCACCCCATGAAGGCGCAATGAGCATGATCGAAAAAGTAACACCCAATGCTTGAACCCAATCTGGAAGAGCCTGGAATAACAGGTGGTGAGGTCCTGCCCACATGTATAAAAATATGAGTGACCAAAAATGGATAATTGAAAGTTGATAGGAGTATATCGGACGACCGGAAGCCTTGGGCAGATAGTAATACATCAAACCCAAAAACGGTGTAGTAAGAAAAAACGCAACAGCATTGTGACCATACCACCACTGTACAACGGCATCCTGGGCTCCGGCATATATTGGATAACTTTTTAACAAAGAAACGGGCAACTCAATTGAATTGACAACATGAAGAATTGTTACGCCAATAAAGGTGGCAAGGTACCACCAGACAGCGGCATAAATATGTTTTTCACGCCGCTTGACAACCGTACCAATCATATTGGCACCAAAGCACAACCATGCCACTGCTATCAGAAGGTCGATCGGCCATTCCAATTCGGCATACTCTTTACCAGTGCTAAAGCCGGCAAGCAAAGTAACCGCGGCCAGCAAGATAATGGTTTGCCAAATCCAAAAATGTAACCTTCCAAGCAAGTCATTGAACAACCTTGCTTTTAATACCCGTTGCAAGGAATAGTAAACGCCAGTAAACATAGCGTTGCCAATAAACGCGAAGATCACAGCATTGGTGTGTACAGGTCTGATTCTTCCAAAAGAGGTAAATTCCAATCCAAAATTGAGGGCAGGAAAGGCGAGCTGCAAAGCAGCAACCAACCCCACCAGAAGAGCAACTGCTCCCCAAACCAGCGTTGCATAGATAAAATTTCTTACAAGCGCATTGTCGTAATTAAATTTTTGTATTTCCATAAGCGGTTTAAATGAATCCTTTAGGTTTGTTAATTTATATTTTCTTCTTCTTCATTTTCTTCAAATAAAATCCGAACTGATGGGGTGTAATTGTCTTCGTACTGACCAGTTTTAACTGCCCAAATAAACATGGCTAAAAAGATCAGTGCAGCAAACAGACTTACCCCAATCAACATATAGAGAATGTTCATGTCTTGTCGTTAAAATGGTTGGATTACGTTGATTTGATCGTCAAGCAAAATTAACAATTATTTTAATTTATCGCTCTTTCAGTCACATTGAATACCCTTTGAAAATGCTCTCCTTCACTGTAGTATTAAGCATGTCTGAAATATGATTAATTATCATTTAATCAGGATGATACACTAAAAATTAATTCGTAAAATACTTCAATGTGGGATACTTTTCGGCTTAGCTTTTACCTGCGGGGGACAAATTTAGAATCATTACAAATACAAAAAATGTATTAAAAACAGTTTAAACACCCATTAAAATTAGCCGGATCCACTCATGAACGACTTAAAAAAAAGAAATCACCCGCCTTTTTATAAGCGGATGATTTCAAAATAATATAAATTATTCGATAAAGGGTACCTGCAAATTCAAATATCCCTTTGGTAAATTCTAAACTTCTTGTAAACTTTTCCACCAAACTTCTCCATTTCGGCTCTCACTTTGGTGTTATATTCAAGTTCAAGATGTGAGTCCATTACAGTCTTTCCCAGGTCCCTGGCCGATTTGACCAGGCTGAGTCCCATCCAGACATCCAGTCCACGGCCCTGATAATGTGGGTCGATGGCCCCGAGAAGCAAGTTAATCTGTTTAGTTTTGCGGGCGGCTGCGAAAATTTGAAATATCCCAAAAGGAAAGAGGTATCCTTTTGATTTCTTGATCCCTTCACTGATATCATCCATGGCAATAAAGAGCGCAATGATTTCGTTATTTTCATTGGCGATCAGTTTGATAAACCTGGGATTGATCAGAAAGAGATATTTGTTGGCAAAATCATCCATCTCTTTTTCATTGAAAGGGAGGAAACCATAAATGTTGGTGAAGGTTCTGTTCACCAAATGTAGAGCCGGCCTGATCAATGGTTTAATTTTACGCCTGGAGGTAAACTGAAGTAGTTTTAAGTTGGTGTTTTGTTTTTCAGCACGTTCCAGAATTTTTTGATGAAGTGGGGGAATCTCATCCGGAATTGGAATCTGATACACCACGCAATCTACTTTCTTGGTAAATCCGGCAGCCTCTGTCAAATCCACCATATAAGGGAAATTGCAATTGGAGGCGATCACCACCGGCATATCATAACCCTCAATTAAGAATCCTTGAGGATCTTTGTCTGAGAAAGCCAAAGGTCCCACGAGCTGGACCATACCGAAAGATTTACCCCATTCGGTAATCCGGTTGATTAAAGCGTTAAACACTTCAGGATCGTTGTAAGTCTCCATGTTTGAGAATCGAACATGGTTTTCGTCGTGCGATTTGTTGTACTCCTTGCTGATCAGACCCATGCAGCGACCCACACACTTATCGCCTTTAAAGGCAAGGAGCAATAAGTGTTCGCAATGGTCGAACAACAAATTCTTCTTTGGATTAAAATATTCCCAC
>CAIRSO010000701.1 GCA_903881215.1 uncultured Bacteroidia bacterium | reverse complement strand
TCAATATGAATCCCATTGATGGCTACCACATTATTCAAGTGGTAAAACAAGCTTTCGGAGAGGGTCTAATCCCATTTATCATCATGGCAAACCGAATGGAAATGAAAGACATCCGGGCGATCATGAACATGGGAGCTGATGATCTGATAATGAAACCGGTAATATTAGATGACCTTCGCAAATCGATTGAAAATCAGCTTGCAAAAATTAATAAGGGCAGAATAAATAGAATGAATGAGTTCAATGCCTTATTCAATCTTTCGCCCGAAGGAATCTTTATGTTGGAGAACAATGTGATTATTGATGCTAATCAGTCGTTTCTTAATTTGTTTGACATCAAAAAGGGGGATCTCAGGAAAATTGGTATTGAGCATTTCTTTAACAAAGAATCGATTACCGAAGTAAAAAATGCTATTCAGTATTGTCTAAACGGTTTTGGAAGCCGAAGTTTAGAAAAAATATTTGTACATACAAAAACCGGTAATTCGACGGAGGTTTCCTTTAGCGTTGATACCTGCGATAATTCACTTGTTCATCACGTTGTTATTGCTCTTGTGATTCAAAATAAAATTGAAATAGTACCTCAAGACAAAGAAGAAACCGTATTGGAGGTTCTTAGAATCCTTAAGAAAGAGAATATATCCGTTCCTTCCGGGGTTGTCAAACGAATGGAGGAGGTGTTGAAGCTTCAAAAATCAAGAACCTGCCAGCCTCCTTGCGAAATGTTCTCAAAGCGTGAAAATGAAGTACTGAACCTTTCACTGAAGGGTATTCCAACCAAAATTATTGCAGATCAACTATGCATCTCAGACAGAACGGTTGAGAAACACAGGTCTAAACTGATGGAAAAGACGGGCTCTAACAATATTATTGAAGTCATTCATTATGCTCTCAGGAATAAATTGGTGAAAATCGCGAGTTAAATGATTTTTTTCCTAAGCAGAATCAATCATCATCCTATTCATCACATTCAAGATTTTTAAATTTATTGTTGATAACTTTAACGAATTGTTAATAATAGTTAAATAATTTATTTTGGAATTCTAAAATTTTTTTATTGTAAAATAGATTATTATGTTTGAATTGTCAAACATCCCCTTCTTGTAACAACCCCTTAGGTTACAAAAGTTTGTTTCTATTATTGCCTATACCTCTTTGTTGCTTGTTTATTTAGTAATAATCTAGATTGAATGCCTAATCTTCGATCTATGAAGTCTTTAACCTAAAAAAATTCTAAGAATGAAACAGAAACCTAAGATTCTTGTCATTGACGATGATCCACAGACAGGTCGAACAATTAAAAATTTTCTTGTATCTCAAAAGTATGATGTTTTTTATGCAAATCGAGGTGCATTAGGAATACAGAAAGTTCTGGAATATAAACCGGATCTGGTATTATGTGAAATCAATATGAATCCCATTGATGGCTACCACATTATTCAAGTGGTAAAACAAGCTTTCGGAGAGGGTCTAATCCCATTTATCATCATGGCAAACCGAATGGAAATGAAAGACATCCGGGCGATCATGAACATGGGAGCTGATG
>CAIRSO010000700.1 GCA_903881215.1 uncultured Bacteroidia bacterium | reverse complement strand
TGGTAAAATGGAATCATTGGGATTTGACCTTCGAAATGAAGCCTTACTTGATACATTGACCCTTGATGTTTTAAAGTCAACAGAGATTGAAGGTGAAATTCTTAATCCAGATCAGGTTCGTTCTTCAATAGCAAGAAGGTTGGGAATGGTAATAGCAGGTTCGGTAGAATCTGATAAAAATGTGGATGGAATGGTTGAAATGATGGTCGATGCGACCCGGAATTGTTATAAACCATTAACCGCAGAAAGGCTTTTTGATTGGCATGCCGCACTATTCTCTAGCGGGATAAGTGGAATGTATCGGATTACTGTTGCTGACTGGCGAAAAGACACTACCGGTCCTATGCAAGTTATTTCGGGTGAAATGGGAAAGGAAAAGGTTCATTTTCAAGCTCCTGATTCATCCCTTGTAGAAACCGAAATGATGCAATTTTTGGAGTGGTTCAATAAAGCTGAAGGAATTGATTTGGTAATGAAAGCGGCAATTGCCCATTTGTGGTTTGTGACAATTCATCCTTTTGAGGATGGTAATAGTCGAATAACAAGAGCACTGACAGATATGTTATTGGCGCAATCGGACAAAAGTACACAGCGATTTTATAGTATGTCAGCGCAGATCAGACTTGAAAGGAAACAATACTATGAGATACTTGAAAAAACGCAAAAGGGAAACCTCGATGTAACGGAATGGATTAAGTGGTTTCTGAATTGTTTAATAAACGCACTGAATTCAACCGGATTCATATTGAAACGGATCTTATTCAAAGCAGACTTTTGGCAAAAGCATGCTGCAATAATAATCAATGAAAGACAAAAAAGATTACTAAATAAGGTATTAGATGGATTTGATGGCAAATTAACTTCATCGAAATGGGCAAAAATTTCCAAATGTTCGAAAGACACAGCAATAAGAGATATTAATGATCTGATAGAAAAGGGGATGTTACAAAAGGATGGAGCAGGGGGCAGAAGTACAAATTATGAACTAAAAAAAATAACGGCTGGCTAATGTGGAATAGGCAATAAAATCAATGAGGGGCAGCCTCCCCTATTTTAACCCCATCTGAGAAACGACCAGGAGAAAGTGTTGTGGACACAAGACAATGATTATTGTGGGAGTTCCATCTGGCAAATAAAAATCAAGACAATAATCAGATGAAATAAGCTGTTCCACTCAAATTGCGGTGCGAAGTTATTAATCGCCAGGCGGAAAAGTAAAGGGCCATGCAGCTGCTGCAGGTTAAAGTTCCTGGTGCAGCACCCTCCGGCACTTCGTGCTTGGTCACTTTTCCTTTTCTTCTTATTATCCCGGGGATTAAACTGACTTTCGCCCTTATCCAATAAACTTCATACAGATTACACAGGATTTTCCAAGTCAACTTCTATTGCTCGGTTGGGTATACACTAAAAGGTTAATGTTTGGAACGTGTAGCAAATTTTTTAACTCCAAACTAAAAAAAGCGAACTTTAGACAAAGTAATTTAACACACAGAGTTTAGGATTGGCTTGTCGCTTAAACTTTTCCAAAGTTGAAGCTTTTGTACAAAATATTTCCGAATCTAAAAACTTTGGAAAAGTTATCAACCTACTTCGCTTCAGGCTTGACGCTCTCAACTGGTGCCACCGGCTCAGTCTTCTCGGTCTTCCCTGCAAAAGATCCCAAATTAAAATTCAGCGTGAAGCGGATGGTGTTGGCCAGCGGATTGTTCTGGTTCACCGGAATCAGGTAGGCAAAGTCAATCGTGCAGACACTCATCTTCACTCCCAGTCCGGTGGAGAAGAATTTGCGGTTGCCCTTGTACTGGTTCTCATTGAAATAACCAGCTCTCACGGCAAACTTGTGGTTGTACCAGTACTCTGCTCCCAGGGAGTAGTTGA
>CAIRSO010000699.1 GCA_903881215.1 uncultured Bacteroidia bacterium | reverse complement strand
GGCTGTCGAATAGCTTGTGGCAGTCAAAAGCCTTTTATCCGTTTTTGAGGGGTTCGGTCATTCCCTTTGTAGTGCTCAGGGATGTAAAATCATGCCTTTTGGATGGTTTAGATAAAGCCAATGGAAATCCGGCTCAATTTGAAAAAGCCGTGGCAGCTCTCCGCAGTCTGGAAGTCATGGAAAGAAATTACAAGCAAAATCTGCTTTTAATTTCTAAAGCAAAACGGATGCTGTTTTATAATTACCTTTCATAAAGGCTCATTCTCGCTTAGTTACTTTCGGCGGAAAAACGAGAAAAACTTTTTTCGGGCTCGATGGGTCGGCCCCAAAAGTTTTTTGCCGTTTTCCGAGTGGTGGGTGCAAATAATCCAGTTTGTAAAAACTACCTAAACAAACAAATTTGAGCATTATGCATAAAAAAAGCCTCCCACGTGGGGAGGCTTCACTACTACTAAAGGTTACCACACCGGAAAGCAGTAGTTTCTAGCGGTTTTTCCGCCTGAAAAAATTCTTCAAAACCAACGAAACAACAAAACTCACAACAGCGCCTACAACGGCAAGAATAGCAGTTCTAACCAAATCTTCTACAAATACATTGCTGAATACGGATAACAACATTCCACCGAATGTTCCGGCATACACATTGCCGTCATAGCTTGTTTCAAGGAGTTTCATTTTCGGTTGTCTTTGAATCGGTTGTATCAACTGCCGTTTGACTAACAGCTGAAACCACTCCACCTGCCAGTGCTATATATCCGGCAGCGGCTACCAGTCCGGCAGGAAGTGCAATTGGTGACGCTAAAATTGCTCCTCCAATTGCTGCCAATGCCAAACCAATTGTACGTAAAGTTTTGAAAAACTTCGGTGTTGGAGCTTTTACCCGCTGAACAACACTCATGTTGTTGGGGTTAATGGTTGTTTGATTACTCTGTGTTGACATAAATCTTGAATTAAATTGTGACCTTATATGCTACTTCTCTTAGAATTAAAGTCCCTCTCAAACTCAATTTTCCTTTTTCCTTGTCCAATTGGAGAAGGTGTCCGCAGGGCGGATGAAGTCGAGAGGGATTAGGGGTGAGGTCTATTCCACACTAACAATAGCCAACACGTTATACGAGTTGTTATTTAGAGAATAGTCAACATTGTTCACAGATTGTACAAAGTCAATCGACAAGAGGATAAAATGAGTCCCTTCAATTGCTGGTACTGTTGCGGGCTTCAATGAAACTGCCTGAACTTCAGCATTGACCGCAAGGCGTACCGGTGCCGAAACAATCATTTCTGATTCACCTGTCAAAAAGTTGATGCTGGCAAAACCGCTTTTCAAAATGATATGTGATGCACCGCTAGGCAAACTAATATCTTTTTGTGGATTCAATCCAGCAATACTGATTTCACCGGTCTCAGTGTCCACTTCAAACGCTTTGTAAAAAACTGTACCAAGAGCTGCATTTACATTGAAGTTGAAACCAATCAACAAGGCTTTGGCTTCTTCTTTGGACATACCTTCTGCAGCACTACGTTCACCACGGGCGTTGGCTTCGTCCATGTTTTTGATTTGTGCCATAATCTGTGTAAGCCTTGCGGTTACACGTCCGTCCGATGCATCTTTTGCCAGAGCTCGTAATGTGTCGCGCAATAATTTACCTGCAGAAGCTGCATTACCAAACTCAGCACCATTTTCACGGGTTCGGGCAAATCCCGGATCATTCGCAATTCGGGATGCGTCCACACCACCTTTTTCGCGAGCAAGATAACCATCTTTCGACTTGTAGAACGAAATTCCACCAATGGTTCCCTGCAATTTTAGAATACTTTTTTGTCGTGCCATAATACTATGTTTTTAAAATTATACGGACAAAAGTATATTCACAAGTATCATTTTCGAACACAGGCACTTCCGCCTTTGACTGTCCTTTCCGTTTTTTCCTAAAAGGGCATAGTTGAGTATACATAAAATGTGTATTTTTGCATAAAATAGTAAGAGAATGGAAGTAAAACGTATTTGTATCTATCCGAAAGATATCCAACGTATCACCGGAAAGAGTGAACGTTACGGAAGGTTGTTGCTTGCTAAGATAAAAGAACGCAACGAAAAGCAAGAACACCAGTTTGTAACTGTTGACGAATTCTGCCGATACACGGGATTAAAAATTGACCAGGTTGCCCCGTTTATTGCGGGTTAGTTCCTCATGTACGGATGAAGTATGGATAAAGCATACCAACGCCCTACATAATGTATGAAAAAAAGCCGTATTGGTTGCAACAATACAGCTTTCATTAAATTCGGATAAAACTTGCTTTCTTATCCTTTTACTTTTACGAAAATGTTCGATTTTTTTTGGCTTTTAGGGAGGTGGTCACAATTTGTGACCACCTCGTATGTTTAACAAGCTGTTTCATTGTCAATTATCTCTGCCAATTTTTGCATATCATTATTCATTTTCATATCAGTTATTTTTGCATAGATTTGCGTAGTCTTGATACTTTTGTGTCCGAGCATTTTAGATACTGTCTCAATGGGTACTCCATTTGATAAAGCAATCGTTGTGGCAAATGAATGTCTGGACATGTGAAAAGTCAGGTTTTTAGTAATACTGCATAAATCTGCTATCTCTTTCAGGTATTCATTTACTTTTTGGTTTGAGATAACAGGCAGTACCTTACCATCCAGTTGAGTACCCTTATATTTCTC
>CAIRSO010000698.1 GCA_903881215.1 uncultured Bacteroidia bacterium | reverse complement strand
ATCAATACCATGTTTTTTTACCTTACCAAGGTTAAGTTCTTTGATCGCGTTTCCAATAAGGAAGGTTGTACTCTTTGGACTCAGCAACATTTGATCACGGAATTCATCATAAAGATCAACATTGATAGAAATCATGTCTTTAAAAAGCCCAATTTCAAAACCGAAGTCACGCTTGTGTGCCCTTTCCCACTGTGCAAATGGATTGGACATCAGGTCTTCGTTGATATAGCCGCGGTCATCCTTGTAAAAGGAGCTCTGGTACAGCCACCGGCTTTTTGCATAGTCACTTCCGACATATCCGTCCGAATAACGCAGTTTAAGTTTGTTCATCCAGGGGACAGCGTTTTTGAAGAAGGGTTCTTCTGTAACTACCCATCCAACTGCGGCAGAAGGGAAGAAGCCAAAACGGTTACCCGGTGCGAACCGTTCGGAACCGGTGTATCCGACATTTATCTCCATCATGTATTTTCTGCTGAAATCATAGGTTGCTCTCCCTACAAGTCCTTCATTATAATAAGGGAATTCAGCGCTGTTGTTTTTTTGCTGACGGTTGAACAATCCCATGGCTGAAACATTGTGTTTGCCAAATGTATTGCCATAATTAAGGGCTGCTTCATAATAATAATCCGTGCTGTAGCTGTTCAAACCCCCTACGTTGATATCAATAGGAGGGAGATAATAATATTCATTGGATTCAGCTGGACTATACTGGTACCATGGATTTGCTGCGGTACCAATTTTTGTGTAATCGAGAAGCCAGGTTTGGGTTGTCGGGTTGGCGGTGAGTTGTCTGTTGTTGTTGTTTGAACTGACAGAAACTTTGGCGTTGAATTTAAGCCCTTTTAAAAGGAAGCTGAGGTCCTGATTAAAGATAAGGTCAGTAAAAAGCCTTGATGTCAGATCCTTGTTAAATTGTCCCATGTTCATGGTATTGTAGGGATTTCCTGTGTACTCGCCAAATGCAGCGGCATACCTCATCCCTGAAGCTGCAGGGTAATTCGGATCCGGAACTTGTTGCAGCACCCAATCCGGGAAGTAAGCAGGGAACCTGGCACCGCTGGTTGAAAAGAAATCTCTCCATGGACTGCTGTTCGGGTTATTCTTTAGGTTGAGGGAACCTCCTGCATTCATGGACAAAACTGTAGTCTTGGTAATATTAAAGTCGAGGTTTATCCTGTAATTGAAAAGATTATTGGAGTACCCCATATCATAAAAGTTATCCTTTCTCTGCTTGAAGAAGCTGCCTTCATGCTGATAACCGAATGCAAGGAAGTATTTTGCAAACTCAGTTCCTCCGGATACGTTCATATTTGCAGTTGTAATTGGTGCAAATTTGTTGGAATTTTGAGCAAACCAGTTAACATCCGGATACCTTAGTGCGTTAAGCGGAGTGGAAGGATTTTTATACTCCTGAAGTGACGACTGTGGAATCAGTGATTGGAACTGCTGACCATTCATAAATGCAACGTTCAGGTTGTTTAATGTAGTATAAGAATTAATATATTCAGGAAGTCTTGTGGCTAGCTGGACACCGGAAGAAGCAGTGAAGTCCAGTTTCGGTTTGCCAAGAGTTCCTCGTTTGGTAGTTACAATAATGACACCATTTGCACCTCTGGCACCAAAAACCGCGGTAGCAGAAGCATCCTTAAGAACAGAAATTGCATTGATCTCATTCGGGTTTACCTGGGTGAAATCACGTTCCACACCATCCACCAGTACAAGAGGTGCACTTCCATTCCAACTTGAAACACCTCGCACAAAAATATCGGCTGCATTGTTGCCTGGTTCACCCTGCTGCTGGATGGTCAGGATTCCCGAAAGCTTACCTGCGATAGCATTGGAAACGTTGGTTGCACCGGCTTGCATCAGAGTGGCATTGTTAACCTGGGTAACTGCCCCGACCATGGTCTCTTTCTTTTGTGTACCATAACCAACGATTACAACTTCTTCCACACCAATTGTGGTTTCGGCGAGAACTACCCTGAAGTTGGTTGCATTGCCAATTGGTACGTCTTTAGCGATCATACCGACAAAGCTCACAGTCAGATTTTTAGCACCTGCCGGAACACTTAGGGTGAAATTTCCGTCCATGTCAGCAATGGTGCCAACTGTAGTGCCAGTCACGACAATTGTAGCACCTGGAACTGGAGCTCCCGTAATGTCACTGACTTTACCAGTGATTTTTTTCTGCTGCTCGGATGGATTTATTGCCTTACCGGGCAATGTTGAAGACAAATTCTCACCTGCTGCAAGTGAGGAAAAAGCTATCAACAAAACGACAGAAAGCAATTTGAACTTCAATAGAATTTGGGTACAACAACCCAAAGTGAAGCAGTCAAACCTTCGATTTTTTTTCATAGTCTGTTCTGTTTGAAATTTATATTAAGTCTGATTGTGTTGTCAAAACAAAAAAAGGATAAGCAATCATAGTACAGGACAATCGATTGCACATCGGATAATGCATCAAGGAAAAGCCATGCTTGAAAATATTTTTGTTAAATTAAAGTTTTTTTTTGGGCAGTATTAACCGCCAGTTGAGTCATTTTTTTCCGGAATGAAGATATGAATTATTATTATGTTCTCATAAAAAAATATAAATTTAAATGTAATTTTTAACAGTTCTTAACAAGAAAGATCATTCAAAAAGTGGCATGTTTTGGACTGGAACACATAGAAATCAACGATATTTATGAAAAAATCCACTGGAACTTGTCTTGCAAGGCCTCAGTTTTTCCTTAAAGGGTAACCATAGCCATCGGCACATATCCGATTAATAAAGCTACATTGCGGAAAATCATCTATGTTGGGGTAATTAATCTGTAACAGAAAATGAACAGGTTTTATTTCTGCTGTATGAAAGGTGGCTGATATCTTGAATTCAAAATTCTAATTTTTATACCATGGCATCAAATAACATGTACGATAAGAAGCCAACTTCTTTCGTTTCGCCCGATTTGTCTAAATTGCAGGCTGTCGTGATCGATATTAAAACCATCCTTTACATTGCGCTGGATGCTGACCCCAAACTAGCCAAGAGTGCTTACCTGGCAAGGGTGGGAATGAAGAAATTATAAAAAAAAAACGGTCCCGGTTGCTTAATAACCGGGACCGTTTTTTTATGCGGATAATCTGCTTTGATGCAGTAAGGTGGCACACAATGAAACTATTTTTGAAGATATTCTTTCAGGTCAGAATTCAATTCATAGACTAGTTTTTTCAATTCTGAAAAGAGATCAGGAATAGTGTCCATAGAATTTTGTTTGGCTAATTCTTCGATTTTCCTGCATATCTCATAAGGTGCAGGAGCCATAAAATTTCCAATCACACTTTTCAAACTGTGGGCATTGAAAAAAAGCTGTTTTAAATCGCTCTCCACGATATTTTTCCCGAGCATTTCCAACCGTCCTT
>CAIRSO010000697.1 GCA_903881215.1 uncultured Bacteroidia bacterium | reverse complement strand
TTACATTGCTGCTTGTTTTTGGGGTGCCCGTTCTGCCAATGGAGTAATAGTTGTCACCTCAAAACTGGGGACAGGAACCAAGGGCAAGGTTAAAGTTGATTTCAATACGTTTGTGAAATATGCACCAAAAACAGATCTATACTATCAAAATCCACTTGCAACAATATCTGAAATAATTGATTACGAACAAAAGGGTTATGCAACGGATTTTTTTGGCGGACCCACGATTCCTCTTCCAAATAGCAATACAAGCCTTTCTTCCGCTTACTCTGCTGCAGTGGTGGCAATGAATGAGGCAAGATTAGGCTTCATAACAACGGCTCAGCTTAATACCAAACTGGATAACTTACGTCAGATTGACAACAGACAGGACATAAAAGATAATATGCTTCAGAATCCCTTAACACAACAGTACAATCTGAATATTGCGGGTTCCAATGACAAAATGAAAAATGTGCTGGCATTGATGTATGAAGGAACCAACCAAAATTACAAAGGGAATGATACAAAGAAGTACATGGCTAATTATCGTTCTAATGTTAAGGTTTTTAAATGGTTGGATTTCTTCTTCTCAGGAAGTTTGGTTTTGACCAATCAGACCAACAACGGTAGTATTTATACCGGTAGCCCTTATCATTCATTATACAATGCAGACGGCAGTTTTGCCGATGTTCCTTTTGGTCTCTATACTCCCAATGTTTTGAGATATGTACCAATGAGTAAGTTCCCTTATTTAGACTGGAGCTACAACCCAATCAGAGAAAGAGATGGCAGAGACTTTACAACTAAGTCTTTGAATGCAAGGACTCAGGTTGGATTGACATTTAAAGTCATTGAGGGATTAACCATTGACTCAAAGATTCAGTATGAAATGATCAATTCAGATACAAAAAACATCTATGATCAGAGTACTTATACCGTAAGATCAGCTGTGAATTATGCTTCTACATGGGATAAAGCAACTGGAATCGTCACGCCCAACCTTCCCTTGGGTGGATTTCTGGATCAGAATAGAAATTATACAACAGCCTATAACTGGAGAAATCAACTGAATTACAATAAGGTGATTGCCAAGAGACATCAGATATCGGTTATTGCTGGAGCAGAAGTTTCAAGCATGGTGAATCAATATTTTAGCAATCCAAGAACGTATGGATATGACAATGAGAAACTTACCGTGGGTACTTTCCCAAATGGAATCGGAGGAAGTGGCATATACGCACTAAAGAACTGGTCCGGAGCAGCGCAAACTTTTGCTTACACCAATAGTTATACTTACAGTACTGACCGATATTTCTCAATGTACGGAAATGCTTCTTATACCCTTGACAGCAAATACACCCTATCCGGATCGGCAAGGACCGATGCGTCTAACCTGATCACTGATGATCCAAAGTACAGATATGCTCCCTTTTGGTCGGTTGGGGCAAGTTGGGCCATATCAAAAGAGACGTTTATGCAAGGTATGGGATGGTTAGATAGGTTAGTGGTTCGGGCAACTTACGGTTTCAATGGGAATGTAGATAAATCCACCTCTTTTTTGCCATTGATCAATGTTACAGGCACCCAAAATATTTACATCCAGGATTACACAGCCACTATTGGGAGTTACGGTAATCCTGCACTACGCTGGGAGAAGACCGGAACAACCAACCTCGGATCTGACTTTGACTTTTTAGGAGGCAAGATAAGCGGGAAACTTGATCTTTACAACAAAAAAGGCAGAGACCTTATCGTTGGTATGAGTATTCCTGCAGTTAACGGCACTGCCACTCAGAAATTGAATATGGCCGAGATGACCAACAAAGGAATTGAACTTGAATTGGGGACCTTTTTGAACCTAAAGGGAAAAGACATTGTATGGACCGGAAGCTTTAATTTCTCCTACAACAAAAATACGATTGATAAATTGTATAAAGCAACATATCCGGCATACGATCTTTTTAATGGCGGTACATCGGCATATGTGCAAGGATTTGATGCCAATACTCTTTGGTCTTTGAAATATACGGGTGTTGTTAATAAAGGAACTGATGCGGTTCCAAACTGGCAACCAACAGTTCAGGGAAAGGGTACAGATCTTTATGATTTTACAGCATGGACTCCAGGTGATGGAAGGGACTACATGCTCGATATGGGTTCAAAAGTAGCCCCTTTCGCTATGGGTCTCAATAGCACTTTTAGCGTATATGATTTTGATCTGTCATTTATTGTAACGGGCAAATTTGGCCACGTATTTAATGGTTATAATTTTAACTACCCTAGTATGATCGGCGGAAGTGCTCTTCCAAACAGCCTTTACAGTGAGATATTAAATTCGGATCCAATGGATAGAGTCCCGATTCCCTTTGGTAAATCAGAACCGAGATACTACTTCTGGGACAGATTCTATCCAAATCTTGATTATCGTGTGCAAAATGCCGGTCACATACGAATGCAGGAGATAAATATTACCTACAATTTGCCCAGGTCAATTCTGAACAAGATTGGAATTAACTCAGCCAAATTATTTGCGCAGGGGAACAACTTATTTATCATTGCCAATAACAAATACAATGAAGATCCGGAATACCCTCTGGGAACAATCCGGCCACAAGCCTCCTTTACCTTTGGATTAAATTTAGGACTCTAAAAAAAACAGAAGATGAAAACATATAAATACTTCATATTATTCCTGCTTAGTGCATTTCTACTAAATGCATGTAACGACTTTCTGAGTGAAAAGCCAAGTAAAAGCACCTCGTTGGTTCCAACCACTGCCGACCAGCTTGAAAATCTTCTGAATAATTATACCAACTTCTACCAGGAAGGAAACAGAACGACTATTTACAGCTCTGATGATTATGGATTACTAAAAGACATGTATGATGCCAAATCCTCTGCCTATGGAGTAGTAGCTGCACAATTTGGTTTATGGGATACTGAGTTCTTGCCATTAGACACAAGAGAGAGTTTTTGGTCAGGAGAGTATAGAAAAATATTCACTGCAAATATGGTCTTGAGTAACCTGCCTAAGGTTAGTGGGACTGATGCCCAGAAAGAAAAACTCAACTTTGAGTCTTATTTTATTCGGGCATACAGTTACTGGACTTTGGCACAGACTTACTGTCTTCCCTATTCCGAAGCCAACAAAAACGAACCTGGATTAGTGCTCAAACAGGGAATTAGCTTTGACGAACCAATTGCAAGGACTACCCTCAAAGAAACCTACGATCTTATTGAAGCAGATCTGGCAATCGCGCTCAAGTTAACAACCAAATTGGAGAAGGTTAACAACAAATACAAATCCTGGCGAGCCAGTAAAGCAGCCGTAAATGCATTTGCTGCAAGATACTATCTGACCAGGAATGACTATACAAAAGCACTCACTTATGCAGAAGTTGCCCTTCAGGAGCACAGTGTAATGATGGACTATAATGTTGATATGCGTTACAGTAGCATTATCTCAAATATAGCTGTTAAAGGGGTTTCCACCAGGATAATGTATCCATATACCCATGACAACCAAACGGATATGACCGATATTCTGGAGTGGAAAGAATTTTATTACTTCAGAGTCAACTATCATGAAAGTTGGTGGTATGTTCCAAGTTTAGAACTTCTGGCTATTTACGATAAGACTTTTGACCTCAGGTATAAATACCACATGGTTAAGAATTACTCTTATGACAGAGGCCTTACAAAT
>CAIRSO010000696.1 GCA_903881215.1 uncultured Bacteroidia bacterium | reverse complement strand
TGATTTTTCATGATACCCTGGCCTGTAATCTCGCCGAATTTCTCTCTCTCAACCACCAGTTTTAAATCAACCCCATGCTCATGATGAGTTGTATCCGCCTCATAGTATAAAATATTTTTATTGGACTTATAGAACCCTTCGTTTTGAAACCTTCGGAGTAGCCTCAGACTCTCATTTCCAAGAAGATCAGAATCAAAATTTGAATTTGGTTTGATTAAACTCTCTTTGTCTCCTTTGTTTAACAATGCCTTGATCGAATCGTCTTTGATCACAGTCTCGTACTTACGGATGGAGTAAGGCTGACCGGCAATAATATAGAAATAAACCTCCGCACTCCGGTTTCGTTTCAACAAGGTACTGTCCTTTACCACTGCATTGTAAAATCCCTTGTTGTGCATGGAACGCTCAAACTCCAACCTGGTCTTTTGAGTCAGAAAAGGATCATATATAACCGGCGCTTCCCCAATCCTTTTAAGCCATGCATTCTCCTTATTTTTTGCAGAAAGATTATACAAACCAAGGTGAAATCTCCAGAATGCGAAAATCCGCGTGTTGGACTTCTGCTTTTGATAGCTCTTTAAGGTTGCCTTATCGATATCCTTGCGATCAAGTTCAATCTTTACTTTTGACAACAGATACTCATTTTCCGGAACATACTTATTTATCTGACAACCTGCCACCAAAAAAGAAAACAGGATAATCCCTGCTCCAATCAATCTATTTGAATGAAAACACTTCAATTTGTATCTCTTAAAATCTAAAACAAATATAATCAACCCTACTAATTAAAATTGGATTATTTTTGGGTTAATTATTATGACAGACCATATGATCTCCAGGCAAAAGATAGAATATATCCGCTCGCTAATGCATAAAAAAGGGCGTGAACAGTTAGGCTGTTTCGTCGCTGAAGGCGAGAAGCTGGTTTTAGATTTACTAAAAACAAGGCTCGAACTATTAGAGATATTCTGCACTTCAGATGGGCTACACGATGTCAGGCATCAATTTCCATCTGTGAATGTGACGCTGCTATCCGGTAAGGAAATGGAGCGTATCTCTGCCTTTAAAAATCCGTCGGATGTATTGGCATTGTTCCGAATTCCGGAAGCCAAAAAAATGACCAGTGATTCATTGAACGGGATTAATCTTATTCTCGATGGCATTCAAGATCCCGGGAATCTTGGAACAATTGTCCGGACTGCTAATTGGTTTGGTATACCAAATATCTTCTGCTCAAATGATTGCGCGGATATTTACAACCCCAAATGCGTACAATCAACTATGGGTGCTTTGGCCCATGTACAGGTGTATTACCTTGATCTGTCTGAATTGTTAAAACAGGCAACTGACCTTAAGATACCTGTATATGGAACTTTTATGGAGGGGGAAAACCTATACAAAACCGAACTGGCAGAAAGGGCACTTATCATTTTGGGAAGCGAGGGAAATGGCATATCTTCGGGGCTAAAGAAGTTCCTGACAAAAAAAATTTCCATCCCGGCCTTTCCCGAAGGCAGTAGGGAACTTGAGTCGCTTAATGTGGCTATTTCCGCTGCGATAGTATGTGCAGAATTTCGCAGACGTACCAAAGCTTGAAGGTTTTGAAACCCTTTAGGCTTTAAACAATTGCCCAATCATCTCCGCCACCCTTTCTCCATCCACAGCCGAAGATACAATGCCCCCTGCATATCCGGCCCCTTCACCACAAGGAAACAAGCCCTTGATTTGCAGTTGCTCAAGTGTTTCCTCAGACCTCGGAATCCGCAAAGGGGAAGATGTTCTTGTTTCAGCTCCAAGCAATATGGCTTCGTTGGTGAGGTAACCGTGACTCTTTCTTCCCATTTTAAGCAAGCCCTCACGAAGCCGGAGAGTAACAAATTCGGGCAACCAATCTCCCACGCTGACCGGAGTAATTCCTGGTCGGTAAGAGGTCTCAGGCAAGGAAGAACTTTTTTTACCAACTGTAAAATCAGCCATTCGTTGCGCGGGTGCCAATTGACTTTCTCCGGCTGACCGGAAACAGTTTTTTTCGACAGACTGCTGGAATTCAAGTCCGGCGAAGATGCCAAAATGCTGGAACTCTTTCGGAAGATCTTCAGGCCTGATTTCTGTTACTATCCCGGAATTAGCAAATTTTCCTCCCCTGTGTGATGGGGACATTCCATTGACCACGAGTTCTCCAGGCGAAGTGGCTGCAGGAACAACCATCCCTCCCGGACACATGCAGAAAGAGTATACACCCCTGTCCATAACTTGTTCGACCATCGTATATGCCGCTGGTGGCAGGTATTTCCCTCTATTGGCACCATGGTACTGTATCTTGTCGATTAACTCCTGCGGATGCTCAAGACGGACTCCAACGGCAAAACTTTTTGCCTCCAGTAAAATATTATTTTTTTCCAGCAGATAGTATATGTCGCGCGCCGAATGACCGGTAGCAAGAACGACAGCAATACCTTCAACTTTATCTCCATTTTGAAGTACAACCCCTTTGATCTGCTGGTTTTCAAGGATCAAATCTGTTACCCTGGAATTAAAATAATATTCTCCTCCCGAACGTTCAATCGTCTCACGGATGGAACCGATCACTTTGGGTAATACATTGGTTCCGATATGTGGATGGGCTTCTACCAATATTTCATCCTGTGCACCATGAAAATTCAATACCTCCAGAATTTTCCTGACGTCCCCCCTTTTTTTGGATCTGGTATAAAGTTTGCCGTCCGAAAAGGTGCCTGCACCCCCTTCTCCATAGCCATAATTTGAATCAGGATGGATCAAATGCTCCCCATGAATGGCAGCAATGTCCTTTTTCCTTTCACTTACTGGCTTTCCGCGTTCAAGAATAATTGGTTTAAATCCAAGTTCAATCAGATGTAAAGCTGTAAAAAGTCCGGCAGGCCCTGCTCCAACAACAACTACAGGTTTTTTATTACCAACAAAAGGATAGTTGAAATGAGGTCTGCCTGCCTTTTCAGGCTTTTCATCGATGTATACTTCGACTGAAAGATTGATCCGGATACGGGAATTTCTGGCATCGATTGAATGGCGAACCACAACGATCTGAAATATTCGGTCCTTGTCCAATTTTAGCGTACTTGCAACTACATTTTTCAGCCTTTCAGGTTCTCCTGCCTCAACGGGTGAGACAGCCAAATTAAGTTCCTTTTTCAAAATAGAGTTATAGTAGTAGACTATTCAAAATAGAAGATCAACGTAAAAATATTCGAATTCAATTTTTCCAGTACGTAACCATAGTAAGGTAATGGGGTTATTGAAGTGGGATCTGCATCGTGCCTAATTAAGTTATTCAATCCATAGGAAAATTTGAACTCACTAGTGAACCTGAAAAAAGGGAAATAGGTATCAAGTCCAAAGGCAACTTCAGCGTAATAACCGTTTCTATTTAGATGAACAACTGTCTCTGAGATTCGTTTGCTCTCAAGATCCCGCCGGTAGGCCATACCACCATAAATGTATGGACGAAGGTTTCCATCTCTGAACCCTTTGTATCTGAATCCAATAGGGAAATCTATGTATGCGGATGGTGTAGTAAGGTATCTTTCCTTGGTGAGACCTGGATAAAGGGCATTATTAGTCTCCGTTTTTCCCATAAACTGATCGATGTTTTCAGTAAACATGAATTGCCTTGAGCCAAGAGACATCCCTGGAGTACATCGAAAATCAATCACTCTGTTGAGCCGGAGATTCACCACCCCTCCCACTGTAAAACCCGGTTTCAGAGGATACGTCTCTACCCTGTACGAATGAATGCCGTTGTAATATTTCTCACCCTCTGCTGCCAGTGCATCATTCTCAAAAAAAACCGGATTTTGCCTCACATCTGGATAGTGCACCATCCGGTAATCCATGGTATTGATGCCAAGCAGGAATCCAAAATGAAGAACCCGATCATCAAACCGGGAGAGATTTTCGTCTTTGGTCAGTTGAGCCAGTAAAGAATTGGTCACTCCTGAAAAAAGGAGCAACATACCCAGCAAAATTAACCTTCCACGAACTCTCATTTCTTCCATTTAACCTTGAATTCAAGCTTTATCTTAAACGCTTTTCAATGATATGAGTTACAAATGTAACTGCTTTTTTTATACTTTTTCTCCAATATAGATTGTTGCGATACCAAATGTCAGCCGATATTCACGGATCTTATCAAATCCGGATTTCCTCATAAAAGTAATGAAATTTTCTCCATCAGGGAATCCTTGCACAGATTCGGGCAAATAAGTGTAAGCAGCCGGATCGCCGGAAATTTTCCTGCCGAGCCAGGGCATCAGGTTGTTAGAGTAAAAATTGTATCCGAATCGAACCAATGGATTTCTTGGTTTTGAAAATTCAAGCACACAAAGGATGCCTCCTTGTTTGAGTACCCTGAAAAGCTCTTTCAGACCGACTGAAAGGTTTTCAAAATTTCTCACTCCAAAAGCTACAGTTGCCGCATCAAAGCTTCTATCCGGAAATTGAATGGCTTCTGAATCGCCAGTCATAAGAACAATTCTTTCTTCCAGTCCCATTTTTTTGATCTTATCCTGTCCAATGGCGACCATTTCCTTTGAAATATCAATTCCGGTGATTTTTTTTGCCCCTGATTTTAGCGCTGCGATGGCAAAATCGCCTGTTCCTGTGGCTACATCCAAAATGGTTGCGGGTGTGTATTTTGCGATCAGCCGGATAGCCTTGCGCCGCCAAATTTTGTCTATCCCAAACGACAGGGTATGATTTAAAAAATCGTATTTGGGAGCAATACGATCAAACATGGTGGCAACCTGCTCCTTTTTCCCGGCTGTTGAATCCCGGTAGGGTTTTATTTCACTCATCAAGATCGTCTAATATTCCACTAATCATCCCTTTGTCCACGAATCCCATCGACTGATCGTCGATCCTGATCTCTCCTTTTGTGACGTGACCAAGCGTCATCACAGGAATCTTTCTATCGAAAAGATAATCAACAAATTCATCCTCTTTCTCTTTCGAAACAGAAACGATAAATCGTCCCATAGACTCTCCGAACAAAAAGGCATCCGTCCTTATTTCACCATCCGTAGTGATATCGAATCCAAGGTCATTGGGAAGAGCGTTTCGCAATAAGGTAAAAAATAGCCCCCCTATGCCAACGGGAGATGCGGAAATGACAAGATCCTTGGTAATTACTTCCTTCATGACTTCTGTTAGCCGGCTTTCTGTCGCCAGACTAAACTTCATCAGTGGCCATTCCTTGATCTCATGGTAAAAATCAAGGTACTCTGATGCGTTGATATCATTATAAGAGCGACCAACTAAAAGGAGATTGTCACCTTTCTTTCTAAATTTTGGCAATAACAGCTGATCCCTGGTCTTCAGTTTCCCAAAAAGGCTGATGATCAAAGTTGGTGGAACAAAGCCCCCATCTCCTGAATAATCATAATGCAATTTTCGCTGCGAGAATTTTAAATTGAAACTTTTGGCAGCTGCGTCAAGACCAAGCCTTGCAGCCATCACCATTTCCTGAGCAATTGGATTGGCAAACTCAACATGGTTCATGAAACTACTAATAGACACCGGAACTGCACCGTAGCACACCAATCTCCTGACGGCCTTTGCTACTAGAATTTGTGCCGCTGCAAAAGGGTCGACGGCTAAGCGTCGGTGATCTGCATAGATAGTGAGAGAGTAAAATTGTTCGTCTTCATCCAATTGAAAAATCCCGGAATCATCGTTGTTGTCGTTGCCCATCTGCGAAGGATCCAGATCCGGGGCAGCAAACTCGTTAAAAATATTGACAGGTGAAAGATGAGGAATCGCAAGCATCGAATAGATGACACTCTGCACATCTTCAGGATTTGGAATCTGATCAATACTAAATGATTTCGGGCTATTCTCGCTCATGATTTGTATGTTTTTATGACAAAGATAATTCTTTCAACGAAATTGACACCTTGAGACTACACAACTACTCTCTATGAATATTTTCCCAGGATTTTCTCTGTAAAGCAATCCATTTTTTCTACTTTAGCTTCCTTAAATAAAAGTTATATGTC
>CAIRSO010000695.1 GCA_903881215.1 uncultured Bacteroidia bacterium | reverse complement strand
CCTTGTCATTGGCACAATAGCCATGTGAGATCATCTCTGAGATAGATGCCCAGTCGCTGACCACCATACCATCATAACCCCACTCATTGCGAAGTATTTGTTTCAATGTGAATTCATTACCTGAAGCAGGAACCCCATTCAGGTCATTGAATCCGGACATAAAAGTCAAAGCACCTGCATCTTTGGCAGCTTTAAAAGGCTTCAAAACTATATTTCTTACAACCGGTTCAGAGATATAGGTAGTATTATAATCACGGCCGCCTTCAGAAAATCCATATCCAACGAAGTGTTTGGCACATGCCGCAACAGCAGTAGGATCAGTCAAATTATCCCCCTGAATTCCCTCCACCATGGCCTTTGACAAAGTAGATGCCAGAAAGGGATCTTCACCACATCCTTCGGCGATTCTGCCCCAACGTGGGTCCCAGGTAATGTCGATCATTGGGGCAAAAGTCCATTTTATCCCCTGAGAAGAACATTCAATGGCAGAGATTCGATAAGCTTTTTTGACTATCTCAGGATTCCATGAGGCTGCCATTCCCAGAGGTATTGGGAATATTGTCCGATATCCGTGGATAACATCCCTGCCTATCAGCAGCGGAATACCAAGACGGCTCTCCTCTACGGAAATTTTTTGCATTTCGTTGACTTTCTCAACTCCCCATAAGTTAAGAATAGATCCATATCTGCCATCCCTGACAGATTTTTTCATCTGCTCTTCACCTCCGGCAAACCCGGGATCAATCTGGGTCATTTGCCCGATTTTATCATCCAATGTCATCTTCGAAAGCAGCTGTATCACACGCTCCTCGATTTTATCCGTCTTATTTTCTGTCCTTCTGCAGGAAACTGATAGTATCAATACCAGGATTAAGCTCCAGATTATTGATGATTTATAGGTTGCCATTATATTAATTTTAAATTTTTTGATTTCTCGAATTTACATTTTACCAGGTGTAAGTACCTACAGCTCCTCCTGCAAGTTCAGTTGTAACAATCATTTCATTGAATTGTATATTGAAGATCTGTGAAGTATTGCTTTCGTTAAGTACTATCAAAACCTTTTTCCCGGAAGGTGTTTTGAAAGCAACATTTGCCAAACTGCCAATGTTGTTGGAAGCAATTCTTACGGACCCGGTTTTTACAAATTTTGATGCATGAGCGATGATATAATAGGACACATTGCGATTGACAGAAGTACCTATTGTAAGTGCACCTAAGCAAGTGGAGCATCCTCCGACAGTATGAGGATAATAATTTGGATCTGAGGCCAAATTCCATTCGATTACATTCTTGCTCCAGTTACGAGGTGCTCCGATAATCAGATTTTTGACATGCCATTTAAGATCACCCGCAAAATTTGAAGGTCCTCCAACCCATTGTTCTGTAAAATAAACGTTCTTATCAGGAAAAGCATTGTGAACCTGCGACAAGGCACTGATGTCGCCGGCATAAAGATGAAACGCTGAACCATCTACATATTGTTTTGCGGCGGGATCACTTAAAATACTGACCGGATAAGATGGAACATCGCAATTGTGATCATAAACAATAATTTTAGTGGTAATGCTTGCGGCTTTAAATGCAGGACCAAGATGGTTCTTAATGAAATCAGCCTGCTCTATGGCCGACATACTCATGCTTGGATTGTTGTTGGGATTAAGTGGCTCATTTTGAGGTGTAATGGCATCAATCTTAATACCCTGGGTCTCCATCGCCTTGATGTATTTAACAAAATAATTGGCATAAGTACTGTAATACTCAGGCTTCAAGCTTCCTCCCTTTGGACTTTGGTTAGTTTTCATCCAGGCCGGTGCCGACCAGGGTGATCCCATAATTTTTATCCCGGGATTTAGAGCGATAACGGATTTCAATATAGGTATCAGATGACTGAAGTCTGGGGCAATACTAAATTTGCTTAAGCTTGGGTCTGTCTGATTGGCGGCTAAATCGTCGTAAGAAAATACAGTGGCATCTAGATCGGAGGCACCGATACTTATGCGAAGGTAATTGATGCCGATAAAAGTACTGTCTGAAGTAAAAAGCTCTTTCAACAATTCATCGCGTGAGGATGATGGCAACTGGTTGATAAGTGTTGCACTTCCACCGGTTAAAGCAAATCCAAATCCGTCTATCGATTGATACGTCTGGGTCGTATCAACGACAATGGAAGGATTATAATTGGACGAACCACTAAAATTCAGGCTTACACTTTGTTTTTTAAAGAATATCTGCTGATCAGGATTTGTCAGCCAAAAAGCAACATCTGATTTTCCTGTACCTCCGGGAATCGGATTAGGTGTAGGATTTGGTATAGGTTGAATATCTTTTTTACTACTTGCACAACCTGTATTACCAATACTTAAAAGGCAAAAAACAAAATACAATCGTAAAAACAAAAGGCTATTTTGAAGCATACGCATAGTCAAATTTTTATACAATGATAGATATTGAATAAAACCATTTGCAAAGATTATCTTTCAAAAATTGTCACTGAAAAACCCGGACATAGTCAACAAACATTCTTTGAGGGAAAGGAGTTGCCGCATCGGGCGAACCGGGCCAAGTACCACCGACTGCAACATTAAATATAAAAAACTGATTGGCATTAAACGGATAATTTGAAGCTCCCACATCGGTGCTTGATACCGTCAGGTAAAGTTTGTCGTCGACATAACTTTTGATAAGATCCTGTGTCCAAACGATGCTGAAAACATGAAACTGCTGAGAAAAATCGCCCGAAGTCGAATCGTAATTGGTACCTTTGGATGCATGCGCTCCGGCTGCATTTTTCCAGTGCATGGTTGAATAGACCCGTGATGGATAAGTTCCTATCAGCTCCATGATATCGATCTCTCCGCAAGCAGGCCAGCTAACAGAAGTTATGTTGGATCCAAGCATCCACAAAGCTGGCCAAATTCCCTTGCCGACCGGCAATTTTGCCCTGATATCTATTCGTCCGAATTTAAATGTCTTTTTATTTTGGGTAGTCATCCTCGCAGAAGAGTAATTGAAACCGCCCATAGGTTCCTTTCGGGCTTCAATAATCAAATTCCCATTCGATACGAAATTATTTTTCGTGCTATTTGTATAAGACTCCAGCTCGTTGTTTCCCCAACCACCAGTGCCATTGCCCAATTCCTGGTTCCAGGCATTCAGATCAATGCTTGTACCGGAAAATTCATCACTCCAGACCAGGGTGTAACCTGCATAGGAATTCGGTGTCGAATATCCTCCGTTGTCTGTTGGTAAATTTGTGCCATCTTGGGTCAAAATGGTGCCAGATGCATTTGCTGTTCCAATGGTACATTGAACAGGTTTGCTGAGTTGAAGTACAAATTTTATGTTTGCCCTTCGCAAGTTTGTCGGATCTCCCTTAATCTGTACATCGATGGTTGCCTGAACCTGTCCGGCAGGGATCGTCAGAGTCCCGGATGTATTTGTATAATCCTTTGGTGAAACTGCAGTCTCATCAATCAGGGTATAGTCAACTGTAGCTGCCTTTGTAGTAGATTTACTCAAATTTACATAAAACTGCATGGTAGTATTTGCTGCCGTAATTGGCTGACTAACATCCATTACACTTACAACCGGGGGAGTCTCCACGTTCGTAGGAGGAACAACAGTAGTATCACCCTTTTTGCTACAAGAGACAAAAAGAATAATTAATCCACAGAAAGAGAGGATCGACAATATTTTCTTAGGTATCATATCGCAAATTTATTACTTAAAAAAGGAATAAAAATGGAGGAGTAAATGCTCCTCCATTTTTTATTCAATTTCGAAGTAGCTATTAATCAAACATACTTCAAATAAGCAGTATTAATTGATTGGCTTCAGTTTAATGTACCAGGCATTACCTGTTTCTGTACCTTGTGCCCTAAGATACATGGCTGTAGTACTAATTGACATGATTTCATACTCCCTCTGAAGAGAACCGTACCCAATGAAGGTATTGTTTCCACCAAGGAAGATGGCAGTTTTGGTTGAAGGAGCTGAGGCAGCTACTCCGGTACTTGATGGACCGAAAGTGAAGGCAGATGTACCGCCTGCATAACTGTAACAACCCTCATCACCTGAGCCAGGAATACCTGGCACTGTTGAATTTGATCCGGTTTTTGTAAATATGCCGTCTGGGCTGGTAACTTGAAGCGTGTATGCACCCGTCGAAGCAACTTTTACAAATGTAAAAGTTGCTGTATAGAAGCAGTTACAACAAGCAACTTTTTCATTTACAGAGGCTGCCCACCATTCAGGACCAGCGGAGGTATTAGACCATGGTCCGACACCAAAATGACCGGCTACGCTTTTATCAACGACCCAAGTTCTGGAGGTACCATTGGTTAAACTTGTTACAATGTTTGATGCAACGGTAAAATCACTTCTAACAGAAACATCCTTCGTCAGTGAAGAAGAAGTACCACCTTTCCCATATACAACTGCAGTAATCCTGTAGGTGTTAAGACCAAGGTTTGTGTACTTTTTTGTCACCGCACCCGTAGGCAGATAAACCAAATCCAAAGGAGTGTTTGCATCGTAATCAACTTTATAAGATAGTGCATCCTTTGCTGAAATCGTGATTTTAACGTCACCGGATCCGTCGCCAGACGGGCTTGCAGTTGTTGCTCCCACAACTTCCGCAGTGATAGCGATTCCCGAAGGAGCAGTCAGATCTCCCAAAGAATAGTTTGTATTGGTACAACTAAACGGTATGCTGAATACCATCAGTCCGACCAAAAGATATTTGACTATTTTTCTCATCTTTTTAATATTAATTGGTTAATCTAAAATTGTCAACATAAATTACAGCACCAGCGCCATCGGCCGAGTCATTGAAACGCAAGACAAGCTGTGTAAATTTAGTTCCTGCAGGTATTCCTGCTATCCCACTGTAATCGAATACCAGCTCTTCCCATGCGCCAGAAGTTGTAAATGGCATTTTCACCACTGCAACTCCATTGGAAGGAGTACCTCCTACAGCCCATTCCAGTTCAATATTTATTTTTTTACCAACAAGCGCAGCGTCAGGATTGTAAACCAATACCTTGATTTTTTTACCAAGAGAAAAATCGATGGGATTATTTAACGGACTGTATGTCCCACTCCAACCTTCATGACCTCTGGTAAACTTGCCAACATTGGCGCTTGTATTAAGTCCGGCAGCTTTGGGATTTGCCACTTTAGCAAATTGTTGACCGCCACCAAATGTTCCAAAGAAGTAACTTACAAATGCATTGTCAAAATCAATTGGGAATCCAAAAGGATCTGTAACAACGATAGCAGTAATTTTCTCTGTTTTCGCAGCTCCTCCGCTCAAGGCGACAACGCGTACATTGTAATTTCCTGAAGTTGCATAATCATGAGAGATTTCAGTACCCGTAGCCAAAGCTGTACCAGCTTCATTGGCCACATCACCAAAATAAACCGTAAAGGATGCAGCATAATCAGCTTTGGCCTTTACCTTGAGGTTATGAACTGATTGTGTCAAAGTAACCGCAATATTTTCCGGAGCTCTATAGGTAACAACCAGCGGATAAGTGGTTGTCGTAGTATTCCCCGCAAGGTCGCTGGCTGCAACAGAAACAGAGTAAGTTCCTTCAGGATAAACATGTGTTGTGTTTCCTCCGGCCATAACAGTAGCAGAGGCACTTGCACCTGTACCATGTCCGAAGCCTACCAAATAGGAGGCAACGCCTTCGCCAGTGGGAGTAATTCTAACCTTTCCGGAATTATCAGTACTGATATCAAAGATTTTGTTGACACTTCCTGAAACAGCAGACTTCAAGAAGGAAAGATCTTGATCGATACCATCTTTTAGAGTACAACTTGCAGCCGATATGAGTAGCAGGATTGCAAAGCTGTAAATCATTGTTATTTTCTTCATGTTCGTATCTTTTTTAATTAATTATAACCAGAATTCTGAACCAGCTTTGTTCCCTGTAATTCTCTGAAAGGAATAGGGAAAATCTCATTTTTACCTGTCGTGAAACCTCTGCTTCCAAGTTTTGAAGCGGCATCACCCCATCTAACCAAATCGAAGAAACGGTGACCTTCTCCTGCAAGTTCAAGTCTTCTTTCAGCTTTAATGTTAGCTATGGAAACCGGAACAGATGTCAATCCGGCCCTTGTGCGGACAGCGTCAAGTAACGCTTGTGCTCTCGCTCCGGTACCTCCAAGAGCTTCAGCCTCCATCAGATAAGTATCCGCGAGACGAATGACATAGGTGTCTTGTTTGTAGTTCAATACCTGATCGCCAGGGCCTGTAGAAATATCTGATGTTCTAGGCAGAAATTTATTCAGGAAGTAACCTGTATCCATGTAGCCTCCAATGTAATCAGCTTTTCCTGCAACCTTATAAGCTTTCAGATCGAAAACTGTTGCTCCGAATCTTGGATCCGCTTTCATTGCATCATAGAAATCCTGAGTAAAGACATTGAAACTCCATCCCGAAGGAACATCTGGTGCACTGGAACCTGCAGGTCTTGAATAACTTCTTGGTCCGACCATGACGCAAACAGTATTACCTTCATCACTGCCACTACCCCAGTTACCCCAACCAGAACTACCTGTTCCGCTGTGAGAAACTTCAATAATAGACTCAGTATTGAATTTATTGCTTGTGTTCCAAAGGTCACTGTAACTGGCCAGAAGTCTGTAGCCATATTGACTGGTTCCACCTGGTGTACCGTTGACAAGTGCCAGCATGGCAGCTGCCTGGGTTCCCTTATTTTGATAAAGATAGACTTTGCCGAGTAATGCCTGAGCAGCACCTTTTGAAAGACGACCAGCTTCAGTTGAAGCACTAACAGTATTTGGAAGGTCGGCAATTGCTTCTGTCAAATCCTTCTCTATCTGCGTATAAACAGCTGCAGGTGTTGCCTGAACAGCTTCATACATATTCGTAGCTGTAAGTGGCTCCAGCAGAAGTGGAACATTCTTGAACATTCTGACGAGGTTGAAATAATACAAGCCACGCAATGCTTTCACCTCAGCAGTAAATCTGGTTTTCAGTGCGGCATCCATGGTGACACCTGTCAACTTGGAGAGCAAAGTATTGGCCCTGAAAATGCCCTGATAATGATCACTCCAGAAGCTTCCTGGCATGATAACAGAATTCAATGTATAGTTTGAAAAACCTTGAATACCTGCACCGTCTGTTGCACCACCGCCACCGGCATAGTTGTCATCAGAACCTGCATTCATCATGGTAATCATATTTTCAAAACCTCCTGAATTTTTCCTCACGACATCATAAACACCGACCAGGGCAGCAAATGCCTGATCTTTGTCTGCGTAATAGTTGGCCGATAAAAATTGGCCCTTCGGTTGGACATCTAAGAATGCCTTATCGCAGGATCCCAGGGTAACCATCAGGGAAGCCGCAATGAATAAGTATTTAATTACTCTTTCTTTCATACTATAATAATTTGTTTTTTAAAGGTAGTATGGAACTCCATGTTGAGGAAATTATTATCATTCTCTTGGGTGTTGTGAAGCAACATGTTCGTTTCATATCTGTAATTTATTAAAATTGTAATTGAACGCCAAGCATGAATGTGCGAGCCTGAGGATAGACTCCTTTGTCAATACCAAACACACCACCACCAATTTCAGGATCGTAACCGGTGTATTTGGTCAGAGTCAATAAATTTTCTGCAGATACATATACGCGAAGTTTATTCGCATTGATCTTTTTGAAAATATTTGCTGGCAATGAATAGCCCAACTGAACCACTTTAAGGCGGAGATAATCACCGTTTTCCAAATAGAAATCTGACATATTCCCAAAGTTGCCATTTGTATCACTACTTGTCAAACGTGGATAGGTTGTAGAAGTTCCTTCACCTGTCCAGCGGCTCATTGCAACTGTCTGCCAGTTTGAATTGCTGATATCCAAACGACGAAGTCCCTGGAATACCTTGCTGCCGGCAGCACCTGAAGCAAATGCCATCAGATCGAAGTTCTTGTAATCAAAATTTAGGGTCAGACCGAAGGTATATTTCGGAATGTTATTACCAAGGAAGGTCTTATCCAGATCTGATATGGCACCATCTGCATTTGTATCAACCCAACGGAAGTCACCCGGTTTTGCATTCGGCTGAATTGGCTTTCCAGATGCATTGGCATAAGCTGTAACATCTGCAACATTCTGGAAGATCCCAGCTGTCTGGTAACCATAGAATGAGTTGTAAGATTCACCTTGTTGGGTTCTGGTTACAGCACCCATTGATTGAAAAGATGCATCACCCGTTATATAATTGGCATCAGCAGCTACGTAAGTAACTGTATTTTTCAGGTAAGCTACGTTTCCGTTGGCCGAAAAATTCAGCTGACCAAATTTCTTGTTGTAGCTCAATTCGACCTCTAAACCTTTGTTGTCCATATCGGCAATATTGCCAACGGGAGAAGAAGAAACGCCAACATAACCAGGAATCGTAATAGGTCTTAAGATACCTGATGTTTTCTTGTTGTAAAAGTCAACTGTCAGATTCAACGATTTAAAGAGCCTTGCTTCGAAACCAATGTTTGTCTGAGCTGTCTCTTCCCAACGCAAATTCGGGTTGTCCAGAGAGGCTGGAGCATAACCAGTAGTAATCGAACCCGAATTTCCAACGGTATAGTTAAATCCTCCACCTACTGTGGCAAGGTAACCAAAATCACGGATCGCATCGTTTCCTACAATACCGTATCCACCTCTGATCTTAAGCGTATTTACGATATCATTAACAGGCCAGAAACTTTCCTTGGAGACTACCCAACCCAATGAGAAAGAAGGGAAAACACCAAATTTATTGTTGGTACCGAATCTTGAAGAACCATCACGACGGTAGATACCGGTAAACAGGTATTTCTCTTTGTAGTTATAATTGACACGTGCAAAAAGGGATGTCAGCTTATGTAAAGTATTCTCAGAAGCCCATCCGGTTTTATCCGTGGCAGCTGGAATATTAAAGTTGTAAGATGCATCCAAATAATTGGTAACAGGAAGATTGTAAAGTGTAGTCCCCTGACCACCACCATTGTTATCAACATAGACAGCCTGACCTAACAACACATTCACATTGTGATCTCCGATTACCTTGGAATAGTTGATGGTATTTTCAACGTTGTAATTAAAGACGTTCGATGTGTTTTTATAAATGTTGTTTCTAAGAACCTGATTGGTTGCACTTAAATAATAAACCGGGTTAAAACCCTGATCTCCCCAGTAAGCAAGTTTGGCACCAACTGAAGACTTTACAACCAACTCTTTGGTAATTTGAGCAGACAAGTAAGCGTTTCCAACGAAATTGTCGGACCAGCCATACTGTCCGAGTCTGGTCTTGATGTAAGCCAGCGGATTGGTCATTTCCTGACCTACGATAGAGGAAATTCCATAAGGATTTCCGCTGGCATCCCTGATAACAGGATTCACACTGTAGGGAGCCGCATTCGCAGCAGCAGGATCAGTTACGACTAGTGCAGTAACAGGATCAAGATTGATAGCTGAACTTAAAGGACCACCAAACTCACTGTTGGTATTTCCAATCCCAAGTTGCTTTTGATGTGTGTAGCCTACTGTCTCACCAAAAGTGAAGATCTTGGAAATTTTATGGGTGGCATTAAGCCTGATATTTTTTTGGTTGAAATTTGAGATTTCAGAAGCAACAATCCCTTGCTGATCCTGGATACCAAATGAAAGGTAAAAAGTTGATTTGTCATTACCACCACTCAAACTCAGTTCATGAGAATAACGGTTGGCACTATTGTTAAAAATAGCTTTTTGCCAGTCTGTACCCAAACCAAGAGAGCCAAGATTTGGGAAAACAACATTACCGCCCCCGGCAACAGATCTTTCATTCAATAAAGCACCATATTGAGTGGCGTTCAGAAGATTTAGAATTTTTGCAGGTCCTGATACACCAAAGAATCCGTTGTAACTAACGCTAAGCTTTCCGGCTACACCCTTTTTAGTTGTTACCATGATGACACCAGTCGCGGCACGTGTTCCATAAATAGCAGCCGAAGCAGCATCTTTCAAAACCTCAATTGATTCAATATCGGATTGATTTAGGTAACCAATACCACCGGCATCAACAACGACTCCGTCAACAACCCACAACGGGTTATTACCGCCGTCACCAAAAGTGGTAACACCCCTGACCCTAATGGTAGCACTTGAACCCGGCTGACCGGAGTTAGATGCAACAGTAACACCTGAAACACGACCCTGCAAAGCCTGGTCAATGCGTCCAGGTGCAACTTTTTCGAGGTCTTTGGCTTTCACACTCGAAATCGCACCGGTAACGACACTTTTCTTTTGAGTTCCGTATCCAACTACAACCACCTCTTCAATGGCTTCGGAGGCCGAGGCTAAGACAACATTTATTGTCGTCCGGTTATTAACAGCTATCTCCTGAGATTTTAGTCCTACAAAAGAGAATATCAACGTTGCGTTCCCAGGGACCTTTAAGGAGTAAATACCATCGAGACTAGTAACAATCCCAGTAGTTTTTCCTTTTACGACAACGGTCGCTCCCGGAATTGGCTGTCCATCATCTGCTGATGTAACAACACCCTTTACCAAAAGCTCCTGCGCAGATACTGCAAAGGAACTCAACAAAAACAAAAGAGCAAAAATCGTTTGTTTCATAAATTTTAATAAATGTTAGAATATAATTAACCTTAGTTTATCCCGGAAATGAATCTCCGGTATTCCTATTGGGCTGCAATTTTAACACTTATTAATAACAGAGAACTATTTTTGGCTACATCAAAAATACAACATCAACTAAATGATGATACATCAAAAT
>CAIRSO010000694.1 GCA_903881215.1 uncultured Bacteroidia bacterium | reverse complement strand
TGTATGCATCAGCCAACAAATCTCTTCGCCTACCAACATTTACAGATCTATATTATCAAAGTGCCACGAATAATGGAAACCCAAATCTTCAGCCTGAAGAAGCACTCTCCTTCGAAACAGGATTAAAATACACCAGTCACTGGTTGACATCGCATTTTACACTATTTAAAAGATGGGGCGAAAACATGATTGATTGGGTAAGGCAGCCCAATGAAACAGTCTGGAATGCCAGAAACATCACCAAATTAAATACTTCCGGAGTAGAATTTTCGGCAAAAATAAATCCTTCAGCTATCTTCGATAAAAAGTTCTTTATTCAATCTCTTGATCTGTCCTATGGCTATCTAACTCAGGATAAGGAATCTGGAACCTTCATCTCAAAATACCTACTTGATTATCTGAAACACAAAATAAACATTAAACTTGCCCATTCAATAAGTAAGAATCTGAGTGCAAGCTGGTTAATCTCTTACCAGGATCGAAATGGTACCTACACTTCATGGATTGGCAACAAATATGGAAATGAAATGGAGTACGCGCCATTATGGCTTGTTGATTCCCGAATAAACTGGAATAGAAATCTCGTCACCCTTTATCTTGAAGTAAACAATTTGTTAAACACTACCTACTTTGATTATGGAAATGTCGAACAACCGGGGATTTGGGGCAAAGCAGGGTTCATCTTAAAGTTAGGGCTATAAAAACCAAATATTCGACAATAAAAGGTTATAACTTACTATCAATCAGCTTTACCAACTCGTTAAAATGACTTTCCTCGAATCCTTCTGACAAGAAAATGATCTTTCCCTCCTCATCAATGAGGATACTTCTTGGTATTGTCTGTGTCGCAAATTTACCATAAACACCTCTTTTGGGATCAGGATAAAAGGGAAACAGAAATCCATTTGTATCTTTAAATTTGTCTACTTCTTGCCAGGAATGTTCTCTTCCGAAAGTTAGCATGGCAAATTTTGGATTGCTCCCATGCCTGTTCCATATTTCAGACTGAATTTTTGGTAATTCAACTTTGCAAGGTCCACACCAGGTAGCAAAAAAATTGATCAGCACTATTTTGCCTTTCAAATCACCTATCTTACCTGATTTACCTTTGGCTGATTCATATTGGAATGAAGGTACTTTCATCCCGATGGAAACCAAGGTTTTTGCTTCTCCTGAAGTGGTTTGAGCGAATATCGATGTGCAAAAGAAGCAGGTCGAAATTACAAATACAATTACCCAATTTTTCATAGTCTTTTACCTCTCATCATTATTATCTCATGTCTCATTTCTCATATCTCAGCACTCACAAACCTACTGATATTCTGGTATATTCTCGCGTTTACATCTTCCAATTCTGCTTTTACAAATTGATCGCCGGTGATGTGCTCGAAAAGCTCAATGTAACGATCCGAAATTTGCGAAACAAATTCGTCACTCATAAATGGAACCTTTTGCCCTTCTTTACCTTGAAAACCATTCTCAATAAGCCATTGACGTACAAACTCTTTGGACAATTGTTTCTGGTTTTCACCTTTTGCTAACCTCTCTTCGTAGCCGGCAGCATAGAAATACCGGGATGAATCAGGCGTATGAATCTCATCTATCAAGTAAATGACGCCCTCTTTTTTTCCGAATTCATACTTTGTATCAACCAGAATTAATCCTTTTTGGGCTGCTATTTCTGTGCCTCTTTGAAAAATTGCTCTGGTATATTGCTCTAGTTGAGTATATTCTACTTCACTGACCAACCCTTGTTCAATAATCTCCTCGCGGGAAATGTCCTCATCATGACCCTCCATGGCTTTGGTCGTAGGAGTGAGGATTGGTTCGGGAAATTTTTGATTTTCTTTCATCCCTTCAGGAAGTTGAATGCCACAAAGGGTGCGTTTTCCAGAACTATATTCACGCCAGGCATGGCCGGTAAGATAACCGCGTATCACCATTTCTACTTTATATGGCTCGCATAAATGGCCGATCGTAACCATTGGATCTGGCGAGGCAATTTTCCAATTTGGAACAATATCTTGTGTCGCATCCAAAAATTTGGAGGCGATTTGATTCAATACCTGCCCCTTAAAAGGAATTCCCTTGGGCAGAACTACATCAAAGGCAGAAATCCGGTCAGAAACTACCATAATCAGGTATTCATCATTGATGTTGTATACATCGCGTACTTTTCCCTTGTAAAAACTTTTCATACCAGGAAAAGTGTACTCAGTGGCCACAATAGCTTTGCTCATAATCGTTATATTTTATTGTTTAACAATACTTTATAAATATGTCTGTCTCGTCCATTCATCTGCTCATCCACTCGTCCACTCTTTTCTTCTCCGTCTCCCAGTCTCCCAGTCTCCCAGTCTCCCAGTCTCCCAGTCTCCCAGTCTCCCAGTCTCCCAGTCTCCCAGTCC
>CAIRSO010000693.1 GCA_903881215.1 uncultured Bacteroidia bacterium | reverse complement strand
GGCTTATCCTGTAATCAACTATATCGAAACCAGCCTTCTTCAAGATGTTGAAAAGAGTTATCTTATCCCAACAATAGATGTGTTCCATATTAAAATCATTAAAATCAAAAAAATATTTATTATGAAAACTTTAAAATTAGTTACTATCGCCTTTATGGCCATATTATTTATCTCAACCATCAATGCCCAGGCCAGTTCAACTTCCGGTGCCTCAAAAACAGAATCCATCAAAGTTTCCGGCAACTGCGGAATGTGTAAAGAACGTATCGAAACAACTGCCAAAGTTGCAGGTGTAACCAAAGCAGAATGGGATAAAAGCACCAAGGTATTGACACTTGTCTATGATCCCGCTGTTGTGAAAAGTGATGATATCCAGAAAAAAGTCGCGGCAGTTGGTCACGATACCGAAAAATTCAAGGCAGATACCAAAACCTACAACAGTCTGCCCGGTTGCTGCAAATACAGGTAACACTGAATCAATTGGGAAATGTGAAAATGTGAAAATTGCGGACTCCTAAGATTTCTACATTTAGCTATTCGCAGTTTTCGCATTTCCCAATTTTCACATTCTCACATTTACCAATTTTCACATTTTCACATTTACCAATTTTCACATTTTCACATTTGTGCCATGTTCAACCGACTCGTCAGGTATTTTCTCGAGAATCGGCTGATCACCTTTATCTTTCTACTCATCTTCGTGGTCTATGGAATGGTGGTAATGCCTTTTAACTGGCAATCCACCATTCTTCCCCGCGACCCGATTCCGGTAGATGCTATTCCTGATATTGGTGACAATCAGCAAATTGTAGCAACAGAGTGGATGGGGCGATCGCCCAAAGACATTCAGGATCAGGTAACTTATCCTTTAACCACAGCATTGCTTGGCATTCCAGGTGTACAAACTATCAGAAGCACCTCGATGTTCGGGATGTCTTTTATATACATCATTTTTAAAGATAACGTTGAGTTTTACTGGAGCCGCTCGAGAATTCTGGAAAAACTCAGTTCGCTTCCATCCGGGACATTGCCTTCAGGAGTTCAGCCTACACTTGGGCCCGACGCCACTGCTCTTGGACAGATATTCTGGTACACGCTCGAAGGGCGTGATCCCAAAACCGGTCAGCCCAATGGCGGCTGGGATCCCCAGGAGCTAAGGGCTATCCAGGATTTTTATGTCAAATATGGGCTTACTACAGCGGATGGCGTTTCTGAAGTAGCCTCAGCCGGTGGTTTTGTAAAAGAGTATCAGATCGATCTAAATCCGGAGGCATTGAAAGCTTTCAGCGTCTCTGTGATGGACGTCATGAATGCTGTGCGCAAGAGCAACCTGGATATAGGTGCTGAAACGATGGAACTGAACAATGTCGAGTACATTATTCGTGGACTGGGTTATGTCAAAAGCCTGAATGACCTGGAAATATCTGTTGTAGCTGTCCGGAACAATGTCCCTGTTCGCATCAAAGACGTGGCTCGGGTTATTTTTGGTCCGGCAACCCGTCGTGGAGGTTTGGACAAATCAGGAGTTGAAGCAGTCGGGGCTGTGGTTGTTGCCAGATACGGCTCCAATCCGATGGAGGTCATCAACAACGTAAAAGAAAAAATTAAGGAAATTGAAGCCGGACTTCCGCAAAAGACGTTACCTGATGGAACCGTTTCCAAAGTGACTATTGTTCCCTTTTACGACCGGACCGGGCTGATCATGGAAACCATCGGAACGCTTGAATCCGCTCTCTCGCATGAAATTCTGATCAGCATCCTCGTCATCATCGTACTGGTCATGAATCTGAGAGCATCCCTCATTGTTGCCGGCTTATTGCCCATTGGCGTTTTGATGACCTTTATCCTCATGCACCTTTTCGGTATAGAAGCCAACATCGTTGCCCTTTCGGGGATTGCCATAGCCATCGGTGTGATGGTTGATATTGGAATTGTGGATGTGGAGAATATCCTCAGACACCTGGAAATGCCTGAAAACAGAGGTGTCAGAGGAAAGAAATTATTATCGGTAATCTACCTGGCAACTACAGAGGTGCGTGCTGCAGTAGTTACTTCAATTGCCACAACTATCGTAAGCTTTCTTCCTGTTTTTGCCATGCAGGCAGCCGAAGGAAAGCTGTTTCACCCACTGGCATTTACCAAAACTTTTGCTTTGGTATCGGCCTTAATTCTGGGAATCGTCGTATTGCCTACCCTGACCTACCTCTTCTTCTCAATCAGAATAGACACAAAAAAAGTCCGAAGAATATGGAATGGCATACTGATTGGAACTGGATTAATGAGTGTCATCTTATGGCAAACATGGCCGGCTCTCGCTTTGGTTGCTGTCGGTATCAACAACTTGCTTGACGACAGATGGACTGAAGCTCGTAAAGAGTTCCCCAACTATTTGAATATTGCCATCACTGTCTTGGTTGCAGCCTGGTATCTGTCAATCGAATGGCTACCCTTGGGCGCACATAATAGTTCCTTCCTCAATTTTATTTTTGTAGGTGGAATTATTGCACTGATCCTGGCAGTTTTGATGTCAATGGTCCACTATTACGAGCAAATCATGCGTTGGGCCTTGGCTCACAAGCGCCAGTTTCTTATGATCCCGGCAATTACCTTACTATTTGGACTTTTAGCCTGGTTGGGGTTTGACAGAACGTTCAACTTTATCGCCTCGGGAGCCGAAAAGATGGGATGGAAAAATATCAGACAAACATCATTATGGCAAGGTCCGACGAAGATTTTCCCTGGAACAGGCAACGAGTTTATGCCCTCTCTCAACGAAGGCTCCTTTTTATTGATGCCTACCAGCATGCCTCATTCAAGCATTGAGAAAAATCTCCAATACATAGAAACTCTTGACAAACGACTTTCGGTGATTCCGGAAGTAGAGGTAGCTGTTGGCAAGTGGGGCCGCGTTAATTCTGCCCTTGATCCTGCACCTGTGCAAATGTTTGAAAATACCATCAACTACCGGCCTGAATATATTCTTGACAAGAATGGACATCGCATGCAGTTTAAGGTTGACAAGGATGGTGGCTATTTGTTAACAAATGGATCCAAATACAATTTAAAAACGGAAGCTTTCAGAGCAATTCCTGCGGATAGCCTTGTTCCGGGACAAAATGGTGAGTATTTCCGTCAATGGAGACCGGAGATAAAAAAACCAGTTGATATTTGGAATGAGATTGTAAAAGTGACCAATATTCCAGGCCTGACTTCTGCTCCAAAATTGCAGCCAATCGAGGCTCGATTAGTCATGCTATCGACAGGAATGCGCGCACCGATGGGATTGAAAGTGTACGGACCCGATCTGGATGCCATCGAAAAGGGAGGGATGCAGCTGGAGCAGGCACTGAAAGAAGTGCCTTCCATCAAATCTTCCGCCGTTTTTTACGATCGTGCTGTTGGGGCACCATACCTTGAAATTAAACTCAACAGGGAAGCAATGGCAAGATATGGCATGACAGTCAGCGATGTTCAGGAAATTCTTCAGGTAGCTGTTGGCGGCATGTCTCTGAGCAATTCGGTCGAAGGACGTGAGCGATTCCCTATTAGAGTTCGTTACGCCCGCGAATTACGCGACAATCCGGATGATATTAAACGAATTCTTATCCCGGCAATCAATGGCGTTCAGATACCTTTGGGAGAAATTGCAGATATTGGGTATACCCGCGGGGCTCAAATGATTAGGAGCGAAAATACTTTTCTGAATGGTTATGTAATTTTTGACAAGAATGAAGGCAAAGCAGAAGTAGATGTGGTTGAAGAAGCAACTAAAATTTTGCAGCAAAAAATAGGCTCTGGCACTCTTATTTTACCCACAGGTGTTTCTTACAAATTTGCAGGTAACTACGAGCATCAAATAAGAGCGACCAAACGGTTGGCGATCGTCATTCCGATAAGTTTACTACTCATTCTGTTGCTGCTTTTCTTCCAGTTTCGCACGGTAACAGCATCACTGATACATTTTTCAGGTGTATTCGTTGCTTTTGCCGGAGGTTTTATCATGTTGTGGCTCTATGGCCAGGACTGGTTTCTGAATTTCTCTGTTGCCGGAATAAACTTGCGTGATATGTTCCAGATGCATCCTGTGAATCTGAGTGTGGCAGTCTGGGTCGGGTTTATCGCACTCTTTGGAATTGCGACCAACGATGGGGTAATTATGGGAACATACATTCATCAGGTATTCGAAGACAGGCATCCTGCAACGGTTCACGAGGTGCGGGAAGCAGTGGTTGCTGCCGGCATGAAACGTGTGAGGCCTGCCATGATGACTACAGCTGTTGCGGTCATCGCCTTATTGCCTGTTCTATCATCCAATGGCAAAGGCTCTGACATCATGATCCCTATGGCAATACCAATGTTCGGAGGGATGATCATTCAGGTTATGACCGTCTTTGTTGTACCAATGTTTCAATCCATGTGGAGAGAAAATGCGGTCACCCGCAACAATCAGTTAGCTGAACATACTATTTATAACCAAGAAGACAATGAAAAATCCGGCATATAAAAAAATACTGTGCACCATGCTTGCATTATGCATTTGGTATTTTGGCCATGGGCAGGAACGACCTGATTCTTTATTTAGATACCTTGAAATTGCCTCTGGAAATAATCCAACAGTTCTTCAACGATTTGCAGAATATAATGCAGCGCTACAAAAAGTACCACAAGTTGGTAGCTTGCCGGATCCGGAGGTTAGTCTGGGTGTTTTTCTAAGTCCGATGGAGCAATTGGGGGGCAATCAGGTGGCTGATATTCGGCTGATGCAGATGTTCCCCTGGCTTGGGGTGCTTAAGTATGCAAAAGATGAGATGAGCTTGATGGCAAAGGCGAAATACGAATTTTTTCAAGACGCCAAATTGCAGCTGTTTTTTGATGTGCAAAAAAGCTGGTATGAATTGAATAAGATCAACCAAAATATCCGCATTTCCGGGAAAAACATCGAACTCCTTCGTACCATTGAGCGGTTAGCCATTGTCAGGTTTAAAGCTGTACCGAGTGGGAACAACAATCAGGGTCCTTCTGACAATACGTTAAGATCTGTAACCGGACAAAATCAGACCTCAGGGTCATCCGGTATGAATAGCATGGGAGGAAATTCCGGCAATTCTGGCGGTGCTGAAACAAACCAACCAACTGCATCCATGGGAGGAAGTTCTATGGGATCGTCATCAGGAAGTTCAGGACTTTCAGATGTATATCGGATTCAAATCGAAATTGCTGACCTTCAGAACAACATTGAAATGCTAAAAACACAGCTGCGAACAGGTGTTGCTCAGTTTAACGGCTATCTCAACAGGCCACAAACTACTCTTGTGTCGATCCCGGACACCTTGAAGACCGAAGTTATTGACGCTTCCTTGTTAACCATATCTGACACAATCCTGAGCAATAACCCAATGCTTGGAATGCTACAGTTTGAGAATCAATCGCTCGAAGCACGAAAGCAAATGGTGACCAAAATGAGCTATCCAATGATTGGTTTGGGGCTGAATTATTCGCTTATCAATAAAAGCGAAATGTCAACCTCTTCGATGAATGGGAAGGATATGGTCATGCCTATGGTCACTGCAACTTTGCCTATATACCGTAAAAAATACAAAGCGATGCGCACTGAGGCTGACTATCTAAAATCGGCAAATGCCCAAAACTATACAGCTGTTTCAAATTCCTTACAAACCGAGTACTATCAGGCAATGCAGTTATATCAGGATGCCCAAAGACGAATAAAACTCTATGCAGGGCAGAATCAGCTAACATCCAGGTCTATTGAAATTATGGTTAAAAGTTTTGCCTCATCGGGGACCACTCTCAGCGACATTTTGCGGATCAGGCAGCAATCGCTCGACTACCAATATAAGCAGATTGAAGCTGTTGCTGACTGCAACACATCCATTGCATGGCTCAAAAGATTGGTCGCAATTACAAAAATTCAGTAATTTGAATTCAATTAATATGAAGAACTTATTTTCAAATACATATTTCCGCAACAGCTTAATTTTAGCCGGAGGTATTTTTCTCGGATGGATCTTTTTTCACACCAATCCGGCCAAAGATATAGCTCATAATCCAGAAACTGAAGCAGTAAAAGCTACGATCTGGACGTGTGCCATGCACCCGCAATTTAGAATGCCGGAACCTGGAAAATGCCCTATATGCGCCATGGATCTGATCCCATTAGGCCAGAGTGGTCCTACTTCTGACCCTGGGTCTATTCATATGACCAAAGAGGCCGCTCAGCTGGCCAATGTCCTAACTTCAGTGGTTTCCAAACAAAACCCTGTTAAAGATCTCCGATTGTATGGAAAAGTCCAGGCAGATGAAAGGCAGATACAAAATCAGGTTTCCTTTCTCCCCGGAAGAATCGAGAAATTGTATGTGAATTTCACGGGAGAAACGGTTCGTAAAGGTCAGATATTGGCTGTTATCTATTCACCTGAGCTCATCACAGCCCAGCAGGAACTTCTCGAAACTGCCTCAACCAAGGCATCCCAACCCTCTCTTTATGAAGCATCCAGAGAAAAGCTCAGACAGTGGAAACTGACTGAAAATCAGATTTTAGCCATTGAATCATCCGGTAAAATAAAATCAGAATTTGAAATTTTCGCCAATACTACAGGCATCGTTTCGGCGAGACGAATAAATACAGGGGACTATGTTTCCCCAGGATCGGTATTGTTTGAAGTAGCCGATCTTTCTCATATCTGGATCATGTTTGATGCCTATGAAACCGATCTTCCCTATCTGTCACAAGGACAAACTGTTGATTTTACTCTTCAGGCTCTTCCGGGAGTTAGCTATTCAGGAAAGATTTCATTCATTGATCCGGTTTTGGATCCTGTAAGCCGGGTTGCAAAAGTCCGCATTGAAGTAAGTAATCAAAGCGGAAAATTAAAGCCCGAAATGTTTGCCACAGGAATAGTTAAGTCAAAACTCAGTCAAGACAATGGAAAGCTGGTCATTCCAACCACTGCAGTTTTATGGACAGGCAAAAGATCTGTGGTCTACGTGAAACAAACAGCGACAGACGAACCAGTTTTTAAAATCCGGGAAATAGAACTGGGTACCATGCTGGGTAATAGCTATGTGGTGATGGGCGGATTAAATGAAGGAGAAGAAATCGTTACGCAGGGAGCTTTCAGTGTCGATGCTTCTGCACAGCTCGAAGGTAAACCTAGCATGATGAACTCCGGTTTAATGTCGGCTGATGATGGTTCAAAGAGCCATACCATGGACAATGAAGCTATGAACACACAAAAAACACCGACTCAATTATCGATCAAAGTTTCCGGAAACTGTGAGATGTGTCAGGAACGGATTGAGACAACTGCTAAAACGGTTGGTGGGGTAGCCTTAGCAAAATGGTCCTCCAGCAGTAAAATGCTTCAGGTTCAATTTGATGAATCAAAGACAAATTCTGACGCTATTCAAAAAGCGATCGCTTTGGTTGGTCATGACACAGAAAAATATAAAGCCAATGATCAGGTATATAACAAATTACCTGAGTGTTGTTTGTACCGGAAATAGCAACTTAATGTAGAACCTTCATTTATCTTCTAATCCCTAATTTGTTTGATCCCGGACAAACCAGCTCTTCAATAAGTTGTTTGTACTATTGAACCTCATATCGACCTTTGCCACTTCCGACCAGGTTATTAACAGAAACTCCGTTGACAGTTATGACAACCGGTCCAGCGTGCTTCAGGTTTGGAAATTTGATCCTGACGGGATCCTTTCCTCCAAAGTATACCTCAGATTGCCAGAATATGGTGGCCCTGCTTTGTAGCAGTGGATTACGCTCCAGTTCTGAGCGCGTCGGATTGTAAAACTCTACATGCGGCCGGTAGAGACTGATAGGCACCAACATATTGTCTTTCTTATTCTGTAAGTTCCAATTGGTGCGTTCCCGGATAAGGTTAGGATTGGAACTCCTGGTATTGATGTAAATAACTCCTCCCTGGGCGAACTCCCCATATCGGATAAAGCCATTTTTCCCATCCATGATGGTTAGCGAGGTTACTTCACTTGGTGAGATGGTGCAAACTCTGGGCCATCCCTGATCATACAGCGCCATGCCATCCAACACTATCAAGGCCGGTACAGGGCCTTTGAGAATGGTTCTGGTAGAGTGAAGGTAAATATTATCAGTGGTGATTTTATAGGGATAGATGAGTTTCCGAATGGCCGTTTCCAACGTAGAGGAGGACCACAACGGCTCAGAATCAAGGCTCTTGACATTATTCGCCTGGTACATTTTTTCGTACTCATCGCGGTATACCTTGTCATTTTGGTGACCAATGACAGTTACTTCTGCAATCTCTATTGTCTTTTCTTCCATCGCAATGGGTCGGTCAGAAGCTACTACGATGTATTTTTTGATCGGTAATATGGGCTGTCTGATGAAAAGCTTTTCACTCTTAAAGTACTGTTCATTGTAAGGAATACTGAGCATAACGCCTGTGGCCTTGTTCTTATTTTTAACATCCGGCATCAATATTACTGACCTGGTTATCTCAGAAAGGGAATCAAGAGGTAAAGTGATCTCACCAAATTGATCAGTAACGAGATGTCTGGATGACGCACCTTCCAATGAAAACAGGTCCAGACTGCGGTCGGCCTTGTTTTTCTTATTTGCATAAAGCAATTTCAGCTTCAGCAGATCATAGTTAATGAGTTTGAAAGCCTCCGGATTGGTGCTTTTGAGATCCCAGCTGATTCTGCTCCAACCATACACCATTAATAAAAGGTCACGGTCATCCGGGGTAAGATTTTCAACCCCTTTTGCGAGTACTTTCGCAGGAAGGTTTCCCGGAAAAAATGGATGATAATTGTATGTATACTCAATTCCGGGAGCAAAGAGATCTGCAGCAATACCCCTAACTGAGTCAGTCACGGATACCGAGAAGAAACCTTCCGAAGGTTTTCCCTCTCCGTCAGTAACAGTAATGGCAAGTTCATTCTCCTCACCAGTCCGAACAATCTGTTTCTCCGGCTTGATGTTAAATTGCAGACGTTTGTTACTGTTTAGGTAAACCAGACGCTCAGCAACCGGCCTTAGTTCTTTGTTGAATAAAGTGATTGTTGCTACTCCGGCAGGAAGGGTGCTGGTATTCACCATTATTCGCTGCTTTTGCGTTAGTTTAACATCCTGTGAAAAAAACTGGACTAAATTCAAGGTTCCCGATACGGTGACTGATTCCCCAACATAGGCGTTGGATTGAATATCAACGGCGAATGAGTTATCCTCAATCAAACTGACAGTTAAAGAAATACCGGTGATAGAAGGATCCGGAAGAGGCCATATTCGTTCGGATCCGGCTCCTTTCGTTAATTCAACATATAATCCGGATCTGGCGGTACATACAAAGCTTCCCGGGCCAAATGGACCACTGCGAATGGTGTCAAGGACAGAACCTAAAGTGTTCTTTAATAAACCTTCAATCTCAATCGGTTCTCCCATAAAACTTGTGGCATTGAATCCGACTCTGCTCAACACCTTCTATGAAAGTTCCTCCTTCTGGTAAAAATCGCAAATCAATACGACTGAAATTGATGGAATCACTAATTCTAAGTGTTGCATCAGTAGTGTCTCCTGGTAAATATTTCTCCTTTTTAAAAACCATTTTAATTTGATTCTGATTTGAAGTCAGCTCTTTCACATAAAGATCCAGCTGAAAAGCCTCAATAGGATCATTGTTTTGCATGGAACTTGTGAATGCAGTCAAGTGGTATTTTCCTACTTCAGATTTTTGGGGAATGATCATCCAGCCACTAGCCGTTGAATTGCTGATTTTGTAGCGGGAGCTGTCAACAAGTAGCCGCTTTTCATTGGTCAGAAGCGCATACAATGCAGCACTTTTCGATTCAAAATTTCCTGAGAATTTATCTCTGATGTATGCCTGGAAGAATAGGGTATCTCCGGGTTGATAGACATTTCTGTCCAGATGAACATACAGCTGGTCCCTGCATGAAGATTTTTGTTTGGCAGTCAGGTAATCTTCTACCGAGGAAGTGGTAAAAATGGGTTCCGACTTCACCACCGGACTTCCATGAGGTAAAAAATCGAAGGGCAACATATCTGCTATTCGTTCTTTGGCCATCTCCCCAAACCAAGTGACATCATAGGGATTTGGAAAGAAACCATTTGCAAAAACCTTGAGTGGTTTGGCAAAATCCAGCGTAGTTTTAAAGCGTTGTTTTTGAAATCCGAAAAGTCCGCTGTAAAGATCCACATGGGTATCCAGGTAACTAACGAAGATTGGTTTGGCTGAATATAGCAACATAAATTTGGCGTTTTTTGACAACCAAAGACTATCAGCTCGAATAGGAGTAATCTTCAACGTATCCCTGTTAGCGGTATTTACATCGCATTGATAAATCTGAAAATTCTCACGTTGAAGTGAATCCAGATAGAGCGTTCTGAAAAAATGAAGTCGTGAACCATAGTAAGCGGCCAGCCGGTTTCGCTCCCATTTTTTGATAACCTTCTCATTGCCCTGCATCAGAATGAAATAGTTACTTCCGGTGAATTTTAGCAACCCATTTTTGGCATCATAAGCAAAATCAGCAAGATCATAAACAATGGTGTAACCCAGAGACTTGTTTTCTATGCGCAAAGATTTGAGTGAATGTCCCTTTAAAATTTCAGAATTTGGATCGCGAAATAAATAAAGGTCTTCAGGATTTAGGATCTTGCAATTGGCCGCATTGATCGTTTCGCCCAGGAAAAGCTTGTTGAAAAGCGTGTAATTAGTCTCTCTGTTTCTATCCCTTGACTTTACCGTAATTTCGGTCAAAAGGATAGGGCTTTCTGCCAGTTTTATATTGATATTCAATATTTTTCCTTCTGCCGAAATTGTCTTGGAATAGGTCTTATAGCCAATAAACGAAGCTATCAACTCATATTCGCCCTCCAATGGTATGGTCAGCGAAAAGGCGCCATCCTTATTGGTCATGGTACCAATAGTTGTCTTGGATAAATAGACAGCTGCAAAAGGAATGGTTTCATTTGATGCATCCATGACAATGCCCTTCACGATTGTTTGTGCAGAGCTGTTTCCAAAAAGAAAAATTGCCAGAAAAGTGATTAAAAAAGATATTCGAATCATTGAAAAGGTAATAAAATTGATCGAAAATGACTTTTTAAAAGTACCGCATTTATTTTAAATACATCTTGGTGAAAGTTCAAATAATAACTGAAGTTTCGCATTAGAAATTAGACACTAAAAAAGATAGGTTTTGAGGTCAAAAAGTAGCATGGAAATTTGCAT
>CAIRSO010000692.1 GCA_903881215.1 uncultured Bacteroidia bacterium | reverse complement strand
TTAGCATTGTTCGAAGGCCATTAAAAAAGAATGGCCGCCTTTTGAAAGGCGGCCATTCTTTTTATATTCGGCAACAATCTATTTTGCATAATTAACTGCTCTGGTTTCACGGATCACCGTGATTTTCACCTGACCGGGATATGTCATCTCATCCTGGATTTTCTTGGCAATATCGTAAGACAAGCTTTCGGCTTCAGCATCTGTCATTTTATCACTTCCAACAATTACCCGCAACTCACGACCTGCCTGAATGGCATAAGTTTTAGTAACTCCCGGATATGAAAGCGCCATATTCTCAAGATCATTTAACCTTTTAATATAAGACTCAACGGCTTCGCGACGTGCACCCGGACGAGCACCTGATATTGCATCGCAAGCTTGAACAAGTGGCGCGAGCAATGTCTCCATCTCCACCTCCTCGTGATGCGAACCGATGGCATTACAAATATCCGGCTTCTCTTTGTATTTTTCAGCCAACTTCATTCCTAAAACAGCATGAGGTAATTCAGGCTCATCGTCCGGAACTTTTCCAATATCATGCAACAGTCCTGCCCTCTTGGCCTTTTTAGGGTTTAGTCCAAGTTCTGCAGCCATAATGGCACAAAGATTGGCAGTCTCCCTTGAGTGCTGTAAAAGATTCTGGCCATAGGAAGAACGGTATTTCATTTTTCCAATCAGACGGATCAACTCCGGATGCATTCCATGAATTCCAAGGTCAATGGTCGTACGCTTTCCAGTCTCAATAATCTCTTCTTCCACCTGCTTTTTAACCTTGTTTACTACCTCTTCAATCCGTGCAGGATGAATTCTTCCGTCAGTGACCAGTTGGTGAAGGGCCAGCCTGGCTATTTCACGCCTAACAGGATCAAATCCTGATAATACGATTGCTTCCGGCGTGTCATCAACAATAATTTCAACTCCGGTTGCAGCTTCAAGCGCACGAATGTTACGGCCTTCACGCCCAATGATGCGCCCCTTTATTTCATCACTTTCAATGTGGAATACCGTGACAGCATTTTCGATGGCAGTTTCGGAAGCTACGCGTTGTATAGATTTTACGATGATCTTCTTTGCCTCCTTATTAGCATTCATTTTTGCCTCATCCATGATCTCCTGGATGTATGACATAGCTTCACTTTTGGCCTCATTCTTCAATGAATCAATCAGTTGCGTTTTCGCTTCTTCGGCAGAAATTCCAGACATTGCCTCCAGCTGATCAACTTGCCTTTTGTGCATGCGTTCCAGCTCATCATTCTTTTGCTCAATCAATTCAAGTTGAATATTCAAACTTTCGCGCAAGGTATCAGATTCCTGTTTGGCGATTTCTGATTCTTTTATCTTTCGTTGGAGCTCCTCTTTGCGCTGTAAATGAATGGCTTCTCTTTGCTTCAATTTATTCTCGGCACCGATGATCCGCTGGTTGCGGTCATTGATGTAAAGATCATGATCTGCCTTTAACTGAATGAACTTTTCCTTGGCCAGAATGGCCTTCTTTTCCTTGATAATTTCAGACTGAACTTCAGCCTCCTTTAGCAAAGTCCTGCTTTTGCTCTGAAGCAAAATATCCCATAAAAAATAGGATCCTGCCCCTCCGGCTAGAATGGCAACCAAGCCTACTATAATTGTTGTACCCATATTGAATATTTATTAAATTAAAAAAACCGCAATCCCAATCTTCCTCATTGGCAATAAACCACTGAAGAAGAACAAGATGCGGTAAAAATATTTGACTAAACTATACTATCTTTTCCTTCTCAATAAACTCTGCTAAAAAGTCGTTCATACGTTCCAATTCTTCAACGATGGGCGAATAACCTACTTGCTTCTCGCTGTCAAATTTCTGAATAACAAACTGTAACGTAGCCATCGCAAGACAATCCTGAATGTCTTTTGAAGGATATCTTTGTTTGTATTGAACTACTTTATCGTTGATAATCTTCGCTGCTTTCCGAATGTTCTCCTCTTCCTTCCTTTCGATACGGAGCGGATACAATCTATCGGCTATGTTTATGTTAATCGAAAGTTTATCATCCATTGCAGGCGGATTACTTATTTAAAAGTGAAATACATTTATCAATTTCCCGCACCAACCTATTTATCTTAATTTTAGCTTCATGCGAATCTTCATTTGCACCAGCCAAAGATTTAGCAAATTTTAAATCCTCTACTTTTTTTGTCAGATCCTGATTAGAAATGCTCAGTAAACTAATCTGTTCACTCAGGCGTTCCTTTTCTTCTTTTAACAAATCACCGTCGGCTTTCATCTTTTGATGTAAGCCAATCATCTGATCGAGTCTTTCTTTAAATTCTCGTAATAAAAGAGTTTCGCGCTCTGTCATGTTCAAGGATTACTGTCACAAAGTTAACATTAAATTCAATATACCAAAATTTCAACCCCTCCAATATCGCCATTTGAGGCAAGTTTGCTACATTAGCCGCAGTGAAATCAGCAATAAAATATGTATAAAATTACGTTCATTTTTTCGCTTTTTTTTGGCCTTTCCCATTCACTCTGGAGTCAGACAATACTAAAATCCGCATTCTCATCCCCCTTAAAAGCACCCTATTCATTTTCGGGTGGATTTGGCGAATTGAGAAGAAACCACTTCCATACAGGATTGGATTTTCGAACAGCGGGTCAGATAGGTATACCTGTTTATGCATTTAAAGAAGGTTCAGTTGCCCGTGTTTCTGTTTCACCTTCAGGTTATGGTCATGCATTGTATTTGATTCATCCTGATGGTCTCACTACAGTCTATGGACATCTTTCACGCTTCGATCCTAAAATTGAATCCTATGTGATCACCCAACAATATCGTCTAAAGAAATTTGCTGTTGATCTAACTCTTCCTGCAGGAATGTTGACATTCAAAAAAGGTGAAGTTATTGCATGGTCTGGCAATACAGGAAGTTCAGGCGGACCGCATTTGCATTTTGAAATCAGGGATACTCAATCAGAAAAGCCACAAAACCCACTTTTTTACCTCTCTGGCATTCCTGATAAAAGTTCACCCCGGATACTTTCACTGTACATTTATCCTCTCTCAGCCACCAGTTCTGTTAACAAGGGAACTAAAAAGCTAAGGGTTGAAACAATATCCTCCAGACAAATTACAAGTACAAAATTTCGTCAGCCCATTGAAGTATTCGGAGATATTGGATTTGGAATTCAATCAGATGATGATTTTAATGGTGCGGGTATGAAATGTGGCATATTTTCGGCTGAATTGTTTGTTGATCAGGAACAGGTATTTTCATTTCAAATGGACCATCTTTCATTCGATCTTGGACGATATGTAAACAGTCATATAGATTATGAAGAGCTGATAAAAAGCAAAAGATGGATACATCGGCTGTACCTTCAGCCAGGCAATAAAATGGATATCTATCGCACCGATTCTAACAGAGGTATTATTCAAATGACTGATGGGAAGATTCATGATGCAAAAATTGTAGTCAAAGATGCCTTTGGAAATTTAACTCAATTGGCCTTTAAAATGATCTCGAAGAAGTTTCAAGTTTCAGAACCTAAACCAAGTTTTACCCAGCTATTTTTCTATGATCGACCCAATGATTACGAAAATAATGAGGTTAAAATTCAGTTACCTGAAGGTTCATTGTACGATCAGCTCCCCTTCGAATATCAAGCCGAAAACAGAAAAGGTGCCTATTACTCAAAAAATCACCATATTCATCAAGCCCATGTCCCTGTTCAAAAACCTTATAAATTATCCATCAAAGCGTTAGCAATTCCTGAGAAACTGCAAAGTAAAGCCTTGGTAGTGCTGATTGATCCATCCGGAAAACCTTCATCTTGTGGAGGTGAGTATTCTGAAGGCTGGATGACAGCCTACCCAAGGGTTTTTGGTGCCTTTGGCGTTTTGGTGGATACGATCCCTCCTACAATTCGACCACTCAGCATCAAAGAGAACAAGACGCTTGTAAACAAGCAGAAAATTGAATTCAAAATTTCAGACAACTTATCGGGAATATCAAGCTATGAAGGAGAAATTGATGGTAATTGGGTGCTTTTCGAATATGATGCCAAGTCAGAGACCATCTCTTATACTATCGACAAGAGTAGAATGGTCTTGAGAAAGTCGCATTCAATAAAAGTTACTGTAAGCGATGAGAGAAAAAACAGTTCTGTTTATAAAGCTGTTTTCTATCTGTAAAACTTGTGCATTTATGATAAAACTCATTAAAAAAAAGGCATATACCTATCATCCTCCTGAATTCTAATGAACTTATTTTTTATTTTTGTGAAAATTGAAAATGCTGCATATGTAATTAAACTTTAAGGTAGAAAGCATTTTCAGAGACGTGCCATTCATCTTTGAAAACAAAACACAAACAGATAATAAAAAAACAGCATGAAAAAAATCGGAATATTTATTGCCTTAATCTTCAGCGTTGTACAATTAAATCAGGTAAATGGGTGTACGAATTTCCTGATAACCAAAGGGGCATCAGTGGGTAGTACTCCAATGATTACCTATGCGGCTGACTCTCACACCTTGTATGGAGAGCTCTATTATTGGCCTGCTGCCAATCACAAAGCAGGCACTCTGGTTGATGTGTATGAATGGGATACAGGTAAATTCCTTGGAAAGATCCCTCAGGTGGCTCATACTTATCAGGTAGTTGGAAACATGAATGAACACCAGCTTGCAATTGGGGAAACAACATATGGAGGAAGAAAAGAGCTTGCGTCACAAAAAGGTGCTCTGGTTGATTATGGAAGTTTGATATACATGACTCTTCAACGGGCAAAAAGTGCCAGGGAAGCTATCAAGGTAATGACAGATATGGTCAGGGATTATGGTTATGCCTCAAGTGGTGAATCTTTTTCTATAGCTGACAAGGAAGAGGTTTGGATTCTCGAAATGATCGGTAAGGGAGATGGACAAAAAGGAGCAGTTTGGGTGGCCCAAAGAATTCCTGATGGTTATATCTCCGGTCATGCAAACCAGGCAAGGATTACCCAGTTCCCAATGAACAATCCGGCAGAATGCCTTTATGCTCCTGATGTCATTTCTTTTGCAAGGGAAAAAGGTTGGTTCAGCGGCACTGACAGCGAATTTAGTTTTTCGGATACATATGCTCCAGTCGAATTTGGAGGTGCACGCTTCTGTGATGCACGTGTATGGTCAGGGTTTAATAAAGTAAACAAGCAGATGGGACAGTATGAAAGCTACGCTCTTGGCAAGATTACTTATGATAAAAACCATTATGCCACCAACCGCATGCCTCTCTGGATCAAACCGGATGCTCTGATTTCATTAGAAAATGTGATGGGTATGATGCGCGACCATTATGAAGGAACTGTTTTGGATATGACAAAAGACCCGGGAGCCGGACCAAATATTCTTCCCTATCGCTGGCGCCCAATGACCTGGAAAGTTGATTCGGTTTCTTATTGCCATGAAAGGGCAATTTCTACCCAACAAACAGGTTTCTCATTTGTAGCCCAATGCCGGCCGGCCCTTCCCGATCCAATTGGAGGAGTCCTTTGGTTTGGCCTGGATGATACTTATTCGACCTGTTACATGCCTGTTTATTGCGGAATCAGTACAGTTCCGAATTCAATAAAAGTGGGCAATGGTGACTTCCTGACCTGGTCGGAAACCTCTGCTTTCTGGACATTCAACACCGTTACCAACTTTTGTTATCTTCGCTATGACGATATGATCAAAGATGTTCAAAAATTGCAGTCGCGCAAGGAGAAAAGTTTCTTTAGCGGAATTAGTGAAGTTGACCAGAAGGCTTTAATTTTCTGGAATAAGGGAGATAAGGTTAATGCAATCAAGACTTTGACTGCTTATTCGGTCGACCAGGTTGAAACTACTGTTAAAGAATGGAAAGAATTGGGACATTATTTGATGATTAAATACAAGGATGGAAATGTCATGAAGGAAAAAGATGGCCAATTCGAAAGAAATGAATACGGAAAATTGCCTGCTCAGCCTTTGCATCCCTCCTATCCTGATTTCTGGTATCGATTGATTATTGATAAGAACAAGGATCACTTTAAAGCAGTCGAATAATGACTGATAAAAAATCTGCAACTGGTGCAATTTTACCTTTCGGTTCTGTTTTGAAGAAGGGTAAAATCGCACTTTTTGTTTTTCTCCTTTTCCTGTCATTGACCCAATTATCAGCGAAAGAGAAACTTTTTAACTACCTAAAAAACGGAATTTCCTTTTCAATTCCGGAAAACTGGAAAACTATTTCGGATGAATCTCTTCCAGATAGAGGCTACTATTACTCAGCAGAAAGTACAGGCAAGAACACCTCAGGCCTTTTCAACCTTGTAACTATTAACAAAGTTGAAAATCCGGTTAAGGCACTTTTTGTTCAGCAAAAGAACATGAAAGATGAGGTAATTTACAAGGAATCTGGTATTGAATTTACTGCCATTGAGAATGGTCGCTTTGGGAGCATGGATGCTAAAAAAATTGAGTACGAATCTGTCATCAAAGGCACAAAAGTTTCTGGTACGATTTACTGTTTCAATTGTTCTGAGAAAACCTATCTCTTGTTCTTTCAGTCTGGAATTATCGACAAAAAGAAAAATGCGAAAATTTTCAGAATGATAGAATTGACTTTTGCCTGCAGGTAAAAACTTTAGGTAAATACCAAAGAATAAGTTGCTGAAAATATCAATAAAAAAGTCCCTCGAAATGAATCGGGGGACTTTTTTATATGATTAGGGAAAAATTAGTATTTAAATACTTTTCCTCCGCAAATAACTTCCTGCAACTTTTCATCGAAAGTAGCACGTAATCCGGTGCGATACGACGCATTTGCCATAATAACTGCGATGGCATGGCTATAACCGGCTTCGATCGGTGCATGTGTTTTCTGACGTGATCTGACACATTCCATCCAGTTGAGCATATGGGCTGAGGTTGATGGATCTTTGCTGGTATCAGCACTTGTAGCCATGGCAACTTTAGGCAATTCAAAACTTTCAAGCAGATTGGCCTTCATTCCCATATCCTTAGCTTCTCTTTCGCGCAATCCACCTTCTGCAGTTACTTTATTGGTATCCAAATTCAGCATGCCGCCATTGGAATAATACAACTCTTTTGTACCGCCCGCGCTGTTGCTGAAACGTGAAGTATAGACAACCTGGAATCCTTTTTTGTCGTCCCCATAATCGAAAACTGAAGTCAGGGTATCCGCATTGGTTCTGCCATCTTTCCATTGGTAAATACCTCCGTTGGTCGCAACGCTACGGGGATGGGCTAAACCTGTGAACCAATGAACGGTGTCAATTTGATGGCACATCCATTGACCGGCAATTCCGGATGAATAAGGCCAAAAAAGTCGGAATTCAAGGTATTTTCTTGGATCCCAGGCAGCCTGAGGACGATTCAGCTGGAAGCGCTTCCAATCTGTATCAGCTTCTTTAAGTTGCTTGACGGTTTCAACCCTTCTCCAGCGTCCGGGCTGATTTACATTCCAGCTCATTTCAACCATGACGATATCTCCGAATTTACCAGATCTCAAATACTCATTGGCTGCAATATAATTGTCCGTACTTCTTCTTTGCGATCCGATCTGAACCACTGTATTGTTTTTATGGCATGCATTCAATCCTGCCTTGGCATCTTCCATTGTTTCTGCAAATGGTTTTTCGCAATAGGCGTCTTTCTTATTAGTGGCAGCCT
>CAIRSO010000691.1 GCA_903881215.1 uncultured Bacteroidia bacterium | reverse complement strand
CTCAATACCTAAGACCACAATAAAAACGAAAAATGCCGTAAAGTTGTCAACGCCCAATGAAAAAGCAGATATACGTGCCAATGTCGCAATTATCAACGCAGTAGATGCAACCAAGACGTATAAGATAATATACTCCAGTCGATTGTTTTTCATTCCTTAGTTGTTTTTATTGTTTCTAACTGTATCGCTTGTGCGGCTTTATCTTTCTTTTCGTCCACCACTTTGGCGTAAATCTGAGTGGTTTTTACATTGGTATGGCCAAGCATTTTGCTAACAGTATAAATATCGGTGCCGCTTGATAACTGCAAGGTCGCGTATGTATGACGGAAGCAATGGAAGGTAATTTTCTTCTTAATACCTGCGGCTACCACCCATTTTTTGAGGGGGTGGGAAATCCAGGAAGGATCAGGCAAGTCTTCAAAAACAAATTTTTCTGGCTTTTCTGGCTCTCCGCAAAGTTGTAAGGCTTGTTCTGAAATGGGCGTATATTCAACACCTTTGGTTTTTTGCTGGGTGAAATGCAGTCTGGCTTGATTTCCATCTATATTGATTTCTTTCCATCGAAGTTTTTGAATATCGCAATGCCTCAATCCCGTGAGAGCAGAGAAAAGGGCTGCACGTTTTAGCACATCCCGTTCGCAAGGTGTAGCGGCAAGTGTGTTGAGTTCATCAACGGATAAATATTCACGACGTGATTCCTGGTCCTGAATGCCTTTTATTTTAGCCGATAAATCAACTGTCAGATAGCCATCAATAAACGCTTGCTTAAGTGCTGCCTTGAAGATAGAAAAATAAGTTGAGGCGGTATTTTGCGATATAGTTCCTTTTTTGTTGCCTCCAAGAGGGGCAGTTAACAGGAAGCGCTTATATTCTTCGGCTACCCGGTTGTTTATTTGGGAAAACAACAATGTATCTCCGGTAAACTGTTTCAGAAATTCAACAGCACGTTGCCAGTTAATTAGAATGGATTTTGAATTATTTGCGTGTCGCTTGGCTATTACTTTATCAAAATATTCTATGAAATTTTGCTGCAAACGTTCCTTTTGTTCGGCTTGTTCGGTTTCGGCATCACTGTATAAATCGACATTGTCATATTCTCGTTGGCGAAGTTTACGAACGCCATCGGCATAAATCATACTTTCCTGGTCTTTTTCTCCCCGGCAGATAATTATTCCATTATCATCTCGTTTGGGCTTAAACGTTTTTGTTCCATCCACTTCGGTCCGGGCAATTCGTTTCTTATCCCATTCTATTGTAGTAACGCTACGATTTAAGTATTCGCGTATGCGTTGTGGGCTTTTCGTGCCGGGAACAAGAACGGGGTAACTTTCAATGTAAACATACCACTCCTTTCGGCCTTCTGCCTTTCGAAGCCTCACGGTAACTTTAGTGTTAGATAACTCTTTCATGTGGTATCTCTATGATTTATTATTGTATAAATTGTCTATTTCAGATTTGGGTGCATAAACATATTTCCCAATCTGTCGAGTTGGAATCGAAAACCTGCGGATATGTTTATAGACCGAACTGTCGGATATTCCAAATTTTTGAGCTATCTCTCCGATTGAGTAACAGTCTTCGCGCTCGAGACGATACAATGTGACTTCTGGTTTTGCTTTTTTAGCGGGTGTTGTTTGGCGAATTGGAAACATTTCCTCTATTGCAGCACGATCAATTCTGACAAGACGAGTTCCTAAATTGATTGCAGGGATTCGTCTTTGACGAATCAGACGATAAAGTGTGCTTTTTGCGATTCCATAAAGAGTTATTGCTTCTGGTACGGAAATATATAAGCGGTCAGCGGAAATTTTTCCCGCAACGATTTTTCGTTTTTCTTCTTGTTTTTGCTGAGCTTTCTTCTTGCGGTAAGCAGCATCGCTACAATTTTTGGAGCAATAGATTGAGTCTACCTTTTTGGGGGCAAACGGCTTTTTACATATTACACATTGTATTTGAATCTTATCTAGCGCCATCTTTATCGCTATTTAAGTACCTATAAGTATTCATAAGTGCTCATAAGTTCCACTTCATCGTGAATTAAGTTCCGGTACAGATATGGTACAAATGTATGATTAAAATTGATAATAAAAGATCAAATTCAATAAATTTTAAAAAATAAAAACCGCAGTAAATCAGATATTTACTGCGGTTTCCCTGTTTTTAATAATCGTTTTTAAGCCTATCTATTTGACCTCCTCAAAATCTACATCGGTTACTTCGCCGTCACCCTTGGAGCCCTTTTGCTGAGAACCCTGAGGCTCTCCGCCCTGTGGACCACCGGCTTGTTGTGCATTGGTTGCATTGTACATCTCCTGAGAAGCAGCCTGAAAGACAGTATTCAACTCATTTGTTGCAGCATCTATGGCAGCGATATCTTTGATTTTGTAAGCTTCTTTCAAATTGTTCAAAGCAGTTTCAATCGGGGCTTTCTTGTCGGCAGGCAATTTATCACCAAAATCTTTCAGTTGCTTTTCTGTCTGGAAAATCAATGAATCGGCGTGGTTGAGCTTTTCAACCTGCTCTTTGGCTTGCTTATCTGTTTCTGCATTGGCAGCGGCTTCTTCTTTCATCCGTTTGATTTCATCATCGCTCAATCCGGAAGATGCTTCGATACGGATGGATTGCTCTTTATTTGTGGCTTTGTCTTTTGCAGTTACATGCAGAATTCCGTTGGCATCGATGTCGAACGAAACTTCAATCTGAGGAATTCCGCGTGATGCCGGTGGTAGTCCGTCGAGGTGAAATTTGCCGATGGTTTTATTTCCATTAGCCATTGGACGTTCTCCTTGAAGGACGTGAATCTCAACGGATGGCTGGTTATCAGATGCGGTTGTGAAAGTCTCTGATTTCTTGGTTGGAATGGTGGTATTGGACTCGATCAACCTGGTCATTACACCTCCCATGGTCTCTATTCCGAGTGATAGTGGCGTTACATCAAGCAACAGAACATCCTTTACTTCACCTGTCAGAACACCACCCTGAATGGCAGCACCAACAGCAACAACCTCATCCGGGTTAACACCTTTTGATGGAGCTTTGCCAAAGAATTTTTGTACTTTTTCCTGAATAGCAGGAATACGTGTTGAACCGCCCACCAGAATTACTTCGTCAATATCGCTGATAGTCAGCCCGGCATTTTTCAATGCTTTACTGCAAGGTTCCATGGTTGCATTGATGAGTGAATCGGCCAGTTTCTCAAACTGAGCACGTGTCAGTTTTTTGACAAGGTGTTTTGGAATACCATTTACCGGCATGATGTAAGGCAAGTTGATTTCTGTCTCAGTCGAGCTTGAAAGTTCAACTTTGGCTTTTTCGGCAGCTTCTTTCAAACGCTGCAGTGCCATTGGATCTTTGCGAAGATCGATACCTTCATCCGATTTGAACTGATCTGCCAGCCAATCGATGATCACCTGGTCAAAGTCATCGCCGCCAAGATGTGTATCCCCGTCGGTAGATTTAACTTCGAAAACACCTTCTCCCAGTTCAAGGATTGAGATGTCAAAGGTTCCTCCTCCAAGGTCAAAAACAGCGATCTTCATATCCTTGTGCATCTTGTCCAAACCATAGGCAAGAGATGCAGCTGTTGGCTCATTGATGATACGGCGAACTTTTAATCCGGCAATCTCACCAGCCTCTTTCGTAGCCTGACGCTGCGAGTCATTAAAATACGCCGGAACAGTGATAACGGCCTCAGTAACCTCCTGTCCAAGATAATCTTCAGCAGTCTTCTTCATCTTCTGAAGTATCATGGCTGAGATCTCCTGCGGAGAATAAAAGCGATCATCTATTTTAACGCGTGGTGTATTGTTGTCACCTTGAATCACTGCAAAGGGAACCCTGCCAATCTCTTTGGAAACCTGGTTATATGTTTCTCCCATGAACCGCTTGATCGAAGAGATTGTTTTTGTAGGATTGGTGATGGCCTGCCTTTTGGCCGGATCACCTACCTTACGTTCTCCATTGTCGACAAATGCAACGATAGAGGGAGTAGTACGTTTGCCTTCACTATTGGGGATCACAACCGGTTCGTTGCCTTCCATGACGGCAACACAGGAGTTGGTTGTCCCTAAGTCAATACCAATAATTTTTCCCATTTTATTCTGTTTTAATTTTAATATTTTTTTGCTGCTTATTTACAACTTATACCACCATCCAATCAATCTCTGTGCCAATTCTATCTGAACGTGGTTTTTTAGGTTTTGGAAGCCTGAGTTTCCTGCTTGCGGAACGAATTGTCACATTGTGTGACAAAACGACAGAAAGATTTAGACCTCACGTAATTTTTGGCACTTATATTTAACAATGGAATTGGTCAAAACGGTCAAAAATTTAGCCTGATTATTCAGGGTAAATCAATAATTGGATATCTTTGAATGGATTTACTACCAAATATCATTAACAATTAAACCAAATGCAGAAAAAAGTTCAAACTGACAAGCAGAATGACCGCCTGGCATCTCTTGATGTTCTTCGCGGGTTCG
>CAIRSO010000690.1 GCA_903881215.1 uncultured Bacteroidia bacterium | reverse complement strand
TCTTCTTCTGTATGAAAGGCCCTTCAATGGTTAGTCGGCTGTTGATAAGGCCAATTCCTCCGTTAAAACTGAGATTTTTTTCGGTTCCATTTTTTGATTTCACATCCATCACCGAGGAAATGCGTTCGCCATAAGATGCGGGGATGCCTCCTTTGTAAAGTGTAACATCTTCAATTGCATCGGGATTAATCATAGAAAAAAAACCAAATAGGTGGGTGGTATTAAAGACAGGCGCACCATCTAGCAAAATAAGGTTCTGATCCGTGTTCCCTCCCCGAACATTAAACCCTGATGACATTTCCCCTACACTTTGCACACCAGGCATCATCACCATGCTCTTGATCAGGTCGGCTTCGCCCATCATGACCGGAAGTTCCTTTATCATGATGGAACTCATCTTGATCATACTCATCTGAGCTTTTGAGGCTTTTGAATTTTCACCGAGTACAGTTAATTCTGCAATTGAGAAGGATTTTTCGAACAGATCGAAATCAACTTTGCCGTCCTGGATAAGGTTGATGCTAAAGTATTGGTTCTCGAAACTCATAAATGATACAAGAAGATGAATTTGTCCGGCAGGCAGCTCGATGGAATATCTTCCTCTTGTATCGGTTGCTACGCCAATCTTGGTTTCAGGATTATACACTACTGCACCCGCAAGTGGATCACCTGTTTTTCCTTCGAAAACCCTACCCTGAATCTTGGCGCGTTTGTACCTTCCCTGGTTAATCGGATCGCCAACAACGAGGCTTCGGGATTCTTCCTTGTTTGTAACCAAATCATTATCCGCATTGGTTGGATATACAAATATTGAATTATTCTGAAAAAACCTGCTATTCAATTCTTTGCCCAACAGAATCGTATTGACGACCTGGATTAGTGGTTGATTTTCAAATGAACCTGTAAAATCCAACGTACTTATCCAGGCTGTTTTATAAAAAATTCTGATCCCACATTGCTTTTCAATAGAGGAAAATACTTCCTGCAATGGGGTCTTTGAAAAACTACCTGTAATTTTAAGTTCCTGGATCTCCTGGGACTGGCCGGACTTAAATAGCAGAAGAATCGCGACTAAAAAAAAGAATGACTTAAGAAATGGGAAATGATTATTATTCTTCACAAGTGGAGCAGCGAATTATTATCAATATTGCATGATTTCGTAATTTATTTAATACATAAACACAACAAAATACATGGTTTTCAAATGTATCGAAATGAAATGGATTAACAATAATAATTGCTTGAGAAATCAACTGCTAAATTTATCGCAAGACCTAAAAGAGGATAAAAAAACTACTCCTTTTAACGAAAAAGAAGGAGAATCCCGACTAGGGAAACTCCTTCTTTTTTCTTCCGGACTAATACTAGTCTCCAGAATAAGCCACAATTACTTTTTAGTAAATGTATGAGTATTGTCATCAATCAACTTAGTCCCCTGCATAACGATGTAATGCACTCTCCACTGACCTGTCATTGAATCAAATGCTCCGGTGCCAGTTATACTGTAACCTGAGATCGTAATTGGTGTTAATGTAATAAGTGATCCGTCAGCATTGAAAACATACTGAACTGTCCAGCCACTGTCCCAGAAATTGTCGTTTGACACAGTAGTGGCATTCACCTTGGTTATATTGCAATTGTAATGCGCATAACCTGGTTCGTTACAATCAAACAAACCAACCATGTTGGCCATGTCAAACTTCACAAGAACCGTAAAACTAAATACCGGACTAGTTATTGTAACATTATTTGCATCTATCATAACAACCTTCCAATAATAGGTTTTACCAGTTGCAACAGTAACCGTTTGGGTTAGAGCAGTAACTCCAGACTTAAACAACGGAGGATTCGAATCCAGTCCAAAGTATACATTCGCTTTAGGCGCATCCCCATCTGCATCAGTGGAAGCCCATTTCAAATCTACCGATGTACCGGTAGCAAAAATCTTAGCTGCATCAAGAGGAGCTGCTGCAGTAGGTTCCGTGAAGGAATTATAAACCTTAAATATCGGAGTTTCCTTCGTACAGCTTTGTAATACCAAAAGGCCGAACAAAACGGGCAGTATTGCCGCGATCAAAATTTTTCTTTTCATATTTTTCATTGTAATAAACAATTAAAGTAAGTAATCAAATATGATTATAACCGCGTATTAACTTCATACATGATACGATTCCCTGCAGAGCTAATGTAATAGCAATTCAAAACGAATTGCTTTTTAGCAGGATTATAATAATTGATTGTTTTATCAGCAGGTACCTGAGCAGCATCGCCTGTCCAAACATCGAACATACCGCCTACAGAAGCACCGGTTGTTGGGTCAATAGGAGTAGCAATCACTTTGAAACAGGTGGTACCACCTACAACTACCGTATTTGCTGTGATCTCAATCATGATATCAAATGCGCCATAGTTTCCAAAACCAGTTTTGCGAACGGTTTTACAGTCATATGTGCTAAATGTTTGAACAGCGGCAATAGGTTCCGTAGGGTTACCCGGACGAATACGATAGCCAACAGTATTGTAGTCGGCAGCGTAAGGGTTGGATATAGGCAATGCCAGCAGATAAGATTTCATGTTGCCACCAACCGGGACATCAATACCGGAAGCGGTTTTAGCAGAAGAAATAGAAATTGCAGCCATGAAATTATCGCATGCATTCAATGCTTCAGCACCCCATACTTTTCCAGAGGCATAACCGTTTCTTGTTCCGGCTTTGATTACCAAAGATGTGGTGACCATGGAAACTGTAGGAAAAGGCTTGTAGCTCTTTTTGAAGTTTGTGTTGTACGAGGTAACAGCTGCCGGATCAATAGTGAAATTAACCGTGATGTCTTCAGTAGGAAGTGCATCTGTAGCAATGTTTACCAAAAAGGTAAAAGGTACTTCACCTGTGACGGGTTTCAATGCCAGTTGCTGAAGCGTAGGAACAGCAACGGTGGCATACATTTTACCAGCCAGGTCATCCTTCCAGTATTCACCGATATCATCTTTCAGGCAGGAATTTAAAAGAAAAATGCCGGCCAGAAAGGAGAGTGTCAATATTACTTTGTTTTTCATACTTAAATTTTTAAAATTTTAACAACCGATCATTAACGATTCTGCCAGAATATCTTGGATGTAAAGGCATTGATGACACCAACTGCAACTGCGTTGTCGTTGTTGTAGTCGATCTCTCTTTGTGGAATAAGCAAGCGAACAGGAGGTGTTGCGTTTTGCTTGGCTGCATCCTCACTGAAATGAAGGAAGGCAGGAATACCTGTTCTTCTATAGTCTGTCCAGATTTCAATCGGAGCGATACCATTAAGCGAAATCCATTTCTGTTGCAAGATCAGATTGATTTTGTTTGAAGCAAGATCATAATTTACAACTGATTTATCTGAAACAACATAGGCAGCAGCAGCAGCAGAAGTCAATCCCATATAGATGAAAGATTGAGTCATTGCAGCATTGTAAAGCGCTTTTGCTGATCCGGTAATGAATCCTCTTTCAGCAGCTTCGGCTTGAACGAATAAACTTTCGAAGTCGGTCAAAAGCGGAGCAGATTTATCATATGTGCCAATCATGTAGCCCTTAACGCCCTTGGAAAATCCAAGTTTGGAAGTATTGGCTGCAGTGAGAGGTGCAGCAGCTTGTCCGAGAAAATTTCCGGCGAAGCTGGTTCCTGCATATGGGTTAAAGAAACGACCGATCCGTGGATCTGCTGCAGCATTCATGAAATCAACGGCATCTCTTCCTGCATTGTGGTAAGTCACGCCATCAGATTGTTGTGTTCCTGCAGCAGAATAATACCTGTTGTAAAAAGGATTCATTTTCCCGGCTGATTCAACGAAACCAGGATTGACAAGTGCACCTTCACCGGCACCGAGGTAACCGGTTGAAGCAGTAGCAGCAATAGCCGATTTGATGTAAGTATCACGACCTGTCATTCCGGATTGATGCACCAGCATTCTTAGTTTAATGGTATTGGCAAATTTCGCCCACAAAGCCATATTTCCCTGGAACATGATATCGCTGTTTGCAGTAACTGCATTTGCATTGGAAGGAGCATTCTGAATGAGTTTAATAGCAGCATTAAGTTTTAGGATAAGATCCTCATAAACGGCCTGTTGCTTATCATATTTAGGCTTCAGAATTCCTTCGCCAGACTTAAATGCTTCAGAGTAAGGAATATCTCCATGCATGTCAACCAAATTGTGAAACATGTATACCTTAAGGATCATAGCAGTTGCCAAAAAATAGGCATCTTTAGGGTCCGTTGCGGACTTTTCGATTTCAGTCAGGTTCTGTCCTAACACATAGGTCGTGTTGAAAGCCCCTGAATAACTACTGTTCAATAATTTGTATTGAACAAGTGCCGTTGGTTGACTATAACCTGAACTGATAGACCACAACCCGTACCAGAGGTAGATAAAATCAAAATTACCGGGAGTGTTCATGAGAGAAGCTACGTTGTTTAAAACAGCAGGTAGCAATAGTTTGGGTGGAACTGCAGAGGCACTGTTCGGATTTTTTTCGTTGACTGAAAGAAAATCAGAGCAGGAGCTTCCAAAAATCACCAGAGAAACTAACAGGATTAATATTTTCTTATTCATATCTAATTCGTTTTAATGTTAGAAAGTAAGTTTTACACTAAAACCATATACTCTCGTAGGAGGGGTTTGGTCTTCTGTGGTATAACCGACAGCATTAGTGGTGGCACCAGAGTTGTTGAACTCAGGGTCGGTCCAAACATTTGATTTTGGTCTTAGCATCAGCAAATTCCTTCCAATAAGGGCGACCTGAGCATTCTGAATGGTGTTGCCACCAAATAGCTTTTTAACAGGTACGTCATAGGAAAGTGCTACCTCTCTCAGTTTCCAAAATGCAGCACTAGTTGTATAGGTTCTGTTTACATTGTGGTAGTCTGAATTTACCCAGAATGGCCTGCTGGTATTCTGAATCAAAGCAGTAGTATTAGGAGAGTAAACACCAGGTGAACTCTCAATAACTGAACCAGGAATGATGAATGGTTGACGACCGTTCTGAGCTGAGTGTTCAGAAACACCGGTAAAATCAAGAGCATTACCAACTGCGTTCACAATCACGTTACCACCTCTGTACTCTGCAGTAGCAGATAATCGGAATCCTTTGTAATTGACATCAGTCGAAATTCCCAATGTGTGATTTGGGTTACCATGACCAACATTAACCAATGCTGTTTGCTTGGTTGGAAGACCCGTAATCGGACTAACAATGATATTCCCACTTGGATCTCTCAGGACATCAGTTACTTTGATTGAAGGGAACTGCTGACCTACGATTGCGTAGGAAGCTTCGCCAACTCCAAGTTCATTGAGAGTCCCTGGTAAGATGGAGATAACTTCTGAAGTCAGGTAAGAATAAGCCACAGAAGCATTCCAGGTAACTTTGCCAAGTTTCAAAAGTGGTGTTAATTTCAAGTCAGCCTCGAAACCCTTGTTCTGCATTTCACCGGCATTGATCAAAGCACTGTAAAAACCAGTGGTTGCAGATAAGTTAGCAGGAATTGTTTGGTCTAAAGTCTTGGACTGATAATAGTTGGTTTCCAAATGAATTCTATTTTTCAGGAAGCTCATTTCAATTCCAACCTCAACTTCCTTGGTTTTTTCTGGTTTCAGCAGAGGATTGCTTAGTGTGGTACTAACAGCAAAGCCAGCAACTGAACCATAAGGAAAACCTCCCGCGGCACCGTATGCAGGAAGTGTTCCATACCAGTCGTTAAGTGCTATTTGCCCGGTTTGTGAATAACCACCACGTACCTTCAGGAAAGAAAGAACCTGGTTGTCAACAATCGATGGAAACATTTGGGAAAGAATGATACTTGCATCCACAGCTGGATAGAAGAAAGAACGATTGGCTTTGGTCAATCTGGAGTCCCAATCATTACGACCAGAGAAATGGAGGAATGCATAGTCTTTATAACCAAGTGTAGCATCTCCGAAGATACCGATTGAACTGCGCTCAAGGGAAGCCTGAGAAACTGAAGCCTCACCAATCCTGTTGCTGATGTTGTACAATCCCGGAATGACCAAACCACCGTCAGCAGCATCGAAGATCGTTTCGTATTTCTGCATGTAAATTGAATTACCAAGGATTGCCTTTATAGTAAAGTCACCAAATTTCTGGTCGACTGTAGCCAGGAAGTCATTGGTAAGGATGATGGTATTGCGCATCTGGTCGCTGGAAGTAGATTTGTAAGGAGAGGATGTTCCCATGTGTCCCTGGCTCCATGGATCTGACTTGGAATAGTCATTGTAAATAGCCTCATCTTTGTAACTATGGTTGTTGATACCATTGTAAACAATACCTGAACGGTTACTGAACTCCAGCCATTTGGTGGGTTTCAATGAAAGGTTAACAGAACCCATCACATCGTTCCTCATCTGATTGTTGCGAGAGTGCTTAATCTGCCAGTAAGGGTTTGGATAATAGGCATTGAAATAACCATCCAGTGTAGCAAAAGGATTATTTTCGATGTCTTTGTAGGCCGTAAGCGGTACATGCGGAGGCGTGTTAAGAACGTTCCAGTAAACACCACGGTTCTGGTTCATGTCGCCACCTGAGGTGCTGGTTTTTGTTCTGGTAAAGCTCAAAGAGTATTCCGCACTGAAAATACCATACTTGCGACCGGCAGCCATACGGGCACTTGATCTTCTGTTGGTATCATCAGGAATAGTACCGGTACTGTTTACATCTTGAGCAGAAAGATAGAAATGTCCCTTTTCATCCCCTCCTGATACCGAAATATCGTTTTGTATAGAATTCCCTATGTTGAAGAAATTTTTCTTCTGATCTTTCACCGCACTGTATGGAACCATTTGATAAGTACCATCCACAAGTTTACCACCGAGGATCACCATCTGGCCATTGAATTCAGAACCATAGGTCTGGTTTTCGTAAGAAGTATAGGGGTCTGTGTTCCTACCATCGCCAATGAACATGGTGTAGTTCGGATCTGAATTGCTGGTTGTCTCACTTGAACCACCACCAAAACGGGTTTGCAGGTTCGGAAGATAGGAGATCTCTTCGAAAGTAGTGATGTTACTGACCTTAACAGTCAATTTTCCCTTGTCACCCTTTTTTGTCGTAACGATCATCACACCATTCGAAGCGTCGTTGCCATAAAGAGCAGCTGCAGAAGCGCCTTTCAAAATGTTCACATCGGCAATATCGTTCGGGTTGATAGAGTTCAAATACGTTGCGCTAACAGGTACTCCGTCTAATACAACCAACGCCTGGTTACTGGCCAAAAAGTGGCGGTTACCGCGGAGGGTGATTTTAGTTTCAGGATTCACACCATTGTTAATAGTATTGATTTGTAAACCCGAGACTTTCGCTGCCATGCCGTTCATCACGTTGGAGGCACCAGCATTGGTCAATTCCTGGTTGTCAACTTTGGCTGTAGCAACACCCATCTCTTTGGGTTTTCTTTTGATACCCATTGCAGTCACAATTACCTCTTCAACACCGACAGATTCGGCATTCATTATGACTTTGTAATTGCTTGCGGAGGTCAGAGCCACTTCGGCAGAAGACATACCCACAAAAGTTACGGAAAGTGCTTTGGCACTCTGCGGAACTTTCAAGGTAAACTTACCATCCATGTCGGTGATAGTCCCAAGCGTAGATCCCTTCACAACGACCGATACCCCTGGGATGGAGGTGCCGTCATCGCCGGAAGTCACAACACCCGTTATTTGACGGGTCTGTGCGAAGACAACTTGTAATCCTATAAAGCCAAGGAATACAAGCAACAGCGAAATTTTTCTCATAGACAAATTTTTAGCGTTAAACAAAAATGAACTGTAATATAGTTAGTAATACAAAAATTGTCATTCGGTTTTTCGAACAATCCATCAAAATTGTCAATTTTTCCATCAAGTTATTTCTGGAATGCTGCATTTCAAACGAAAAACCCACCTTTTAAAGGAGTTTATAACCTGAATCAGCAAATGTGTTAAAAATTGTTACACGATGCAAATATATTTAAAGAAAAGGATCTTGCAATAGAAACGGGAGATTCTTTTTACTGAATAACAGCTATTTATATGACAAATGTCATACAATTGAACAATTTAACATTTTGCTACAAATCTATTACCTTGTAAATCTGACCTTTAATTTTTACTCGTAAATAGAGGGAAAGTTTGTACAGAATCAATTCAAATTAAGTTAAAAATACTAATGTTTTCAACAAGCTAATAAAAATAAGGGGGTTCGAATATAAATAATGCAATTTACAGTCATCAATAAGTAATATAATTGGGGGTATGTAAAATATTATACATTTTATCATAAATTATATTTCCTCTTTTGACAAAGAAAGCTTTCAAAATATTAAGGTTTAGGAACATATTTCGCTAATTAAATGCGATATTTTACAATTTTATGTTAAGCACTCTAATATTGTACCTACAGTATCTCTAATAATTGCTTCAAATACCTATTGATCCTAACTGATCCCTTTAAAATCATTTGGCTTAGAATTGATCCATCCTCAAAAAATCAGCGATGTGCATGTGCTGTATTCCTTCCAGATTATCTTGCCAGCTTTCGTCCATCGATACAACATATTTCGGATAATTATCTTTAATTTGGAGTAAAGGAGCAAATTCGCGTTCTATGGTTGAAGGTTCAGTCATTTTGTAGGCAATCTGGATATAGATCTTTTTCCCGGCCTTTTCGCCAACAAAGTCGATTTCCTTCTGCTCCTGTTTTCCGACAAAGACGCTATAGCCCCTACGTTTCAATTCCAACATCACAATATTTTCGAGCACTCCGGCTATAAGTCGGTCTTTGAAGCCCATCACGGCGTAAAGTAATGATTGATCACCAACAAAATATTTCTCCTGGGTTTTGAGAATCTCTTTACCTTTAACATCGTAACGTGGGATACGATAGATGATAAATGCCCCTTCCAAAGCAGTGAGGTAATTGTAAACGGTATTAAGATCGATTTTCCGGAATTGACTCTTGAAATAATCGGAAACGTTTTTGGCTGAGAATTTATTTCCAACATTGTCGAATACATACTTGACTACACGCTCTAATAACTCAACATCGCGAATATTATGTCGTTGAACCGTGTCACGCAAAATAGCTGAAGAGTATATATCATGCACAATTTTATAGGCTGTTTCATCCGGATACTCTGCTGTGTGAAGTGCAGGAAATCCTCCCCTGCGCAAAAAGAAATCAAATTCCCGGTAATAATTAGTGGGTTCAACTTTGGTTCGATGCAGCTTAAACGACAGATATTCGCTAAAGGAGAGTGTGTAGACCTGAATTTCAATGTAACGACCTGCCAGATAAGTAGCTAATTCAGAAGAAAGGAGATGAGAATTTGAACCAGTTAAATAAACGTCTGCATTGAAATCTACCATAAATGAGTTAACTGCTTTTTCCCAGG
>CAIRSO010000689.1 GCA_903881215.1 uncultured Bacteroidia bacterium | reverse complement strand
TCCACCCTCTTTCCTATTTCTTTTAACCTTGTAAGCGAAATACCAACGAGGTTTTCTGCGGGAGTATCCCGTGCTAATGAGTAAATCATCACTGATTTTGGACGAATTTCATTTAGTAACCTCATCCACATTTCAATTTCCACTTCAGTCGTATTATCAAATAGGTGCCCCTCAAAGGATCCTTTCAAGAACATGGTCTGAATTATAAGTTCTCCTTCAAATTTTTTTAGATGCCTGACTAGTTCGGAAAGATCAAGTTTTCTCACCGGTTTATTAAGCAGTAAAATGGTCTCCAGGATTCCGGAGTCAAGTTTGAGAATGTTGTCATCCACTTTTTTTAATGCCTCTACAATGCTTGGTTTGTGTAACATGGTTGAGTTGGACAAAACGGCAATTTTTGATTTTGGGGATAATTCATTCCTTAACTGAATAGTATCATCAATTATCGCGGCAAAATCAGGATGTAGTGTTGGTTCTCCGTTCCCCGCAAATGTAATGACATCGGGTTCTTGAGAATTCAGCAACATGTCTGTTAGCTTCTCCCTAAGCTGAGCTTGAACATCTTTGCGCCTGGGAAGAGAAACAGGATGCAGTTTTCTATCTGGATTCCACCCGCACTCGCAGTAAATGCAATCGAAGGAGCACAATTTTGTATTATTTGGCAACAGATTGATACCCAGCGAGATTCCCAGTCTTCTGCTGATCAATGGACCAAAGATGGTCCGATCAAATAGAAATGTTGCCATGATATTGTCTTAAATTAAAAGGTGCTGTCAGCATAATTTTTTCACTTTAGTACCGGGCAATAGCTTTTTCCCAGTAATATCAAGGCTCGTCAGCAAATTGATCCCGGGGCGCTTTCCAACTTCAATGGATCCTGCCCAGTCGTTTATACTCAAAGCATTGGCCCCATGGTAGGTTGCCCAACTTAAGATCTCATCCAATGAGATAGATGGATAGGCCTTCTGAAGAATTTTCATCTCCGCCAGAATTGATAGCTGGTGATTGGACACCAGACTATCTGTCCCTAAGCAGATCTGTAAATGATTTTTCCTGAAAAGTTCAATATCCGGTAGTTTGTTCTGAATGAAAAGATTCGATCCGGGACAAAGGCCAAACCAGGTATTTCTTAACTTACGAACACTTGAAATATATTCTATATCAGACTGTTTCGTATTTAAGTTATGAATCAGGAGCAGATTGCTTTGTTCTGGAAAATATTTCAGAGTACTCTGAAGAGCACCTTCTCCGGTAGGTTTAAAGAAGGAGGTATCTATCCCCAGAACATCACGAAAAAGATTGATTAATTCTCCTGATCCCTTGAGGTAAAGCTCATCTTCTTCAATACTTTCCTGGCTGTGAAAAGAGATTGGAGATCCTGTTTTTAATGCCTCCGAAGATATCGCATCAAAAAGTTGAGTTGATACGGAATAGGAAGCATGTGGAACGATTGAAGCTTTCAACCCATGATTTTCAGCACTTTTAAGATTGGTCACCGCCTTTTCAAATGCACTGGCAGCACGATCAGGATTGAATCCCAGAATTTCTATAAATGTAAAATAGTCAATCCTGGATTTGCTCTTTAATTCAAATGTGGATGTTTCATTGGAGATATCTCCTACGGCTACGATACCTTCTTTAAACATCATCAGATCCGCCTTTTCGGCAGACAGGACAATCCTTTCAGGTTCATTTGCCCTGCTTTTCACGACCTTTTTTAAGAAAGGGATCATTCCGGCTCCTTCCGGGAAAGCATTCATTAAATGGGACAATTCAAGATGGCAGTGTACATTGACGAAGCCGGGAACAATAACGCCACTATAGAACTCCACTTCAGCTGATTCATTCAGTTGACCCTTAGTGTCCAATATATCAATGATCCTGCCTGACTCATCAACAGAAAGAATTCCTTTGTGGTAAGAGTTACCCAAGCCATCCAGGATAAGGTGTGCTGAGATTTTTCGCATTTATCAACTATTTACTTTCATCTTGGCTGGAGAGCACTTTTTACAT